>CAMNHK010000046.1 GCA_946539445.1 uncultured Caryophanales bacterium | reverse complement strand
AAGAGGAAGAGGAGAGCTATAGTGCACGAAATACCGATGATATTATTGGATTATAGAAAGGGAGAAAACATATGGCAAAAGTTTATTTAGATGAAATTGAAGCTGCCTTAGCTTCCACAACTTGTTCTTCTTTGAAAACGGATTCCAGTGAGAGTAAAGATATTCATTCTTCACTACATTCCTTCATTAGTGCTCGCTTTCGTTTAAGAGGAGAGCAATGGGATAAAGTTCGTACGAAGTTACAAACTTATGATGAGGCTTTGCAACAAAGAATGGAGCTTGCCACTAAATTGGAAGAGGCTATTACAAAGGCCTTGCAAATATTAAAAGATTATTTAGGTGAAGATATGATGCTTGATACTGCTCAACTAGGAGAGTATCAAAAACAAAGAACGATTTGTCAAAACAGTATCGATACTTTGAATCATATGCTTACGGAAACAGAGGAATATTCTTATACGGGTGCTGATGGTAAAACCTATACGGAAACTCGTTTAAAATATGATTCTGCTGCTATTCGAAGTCAAATTGCGGAAGCAGAAGCAACTTTGAAAGAACTAGATCGTATTATTAAGAAAATTGAAGGATTAGATGAGGTTTATGCTAAAGCAGAAGCAATCTTAAAAGAAGCTTTTGCGGGAATTGATACCTTCAAGAGCAGTGTAGAAGCTATCAAGCCTAGTGGTATTTATAAATATCAACCTACGGAAACGACGGTGACTACATGAAAGAGGAATTAGATCATCAAATCGATTCGGAATATAATCGATTAAGTGATATGGAAAAATTGCAACAAGAATTGACGACATTACATAATAGTTTAAATGCTTGTATTGACATTGTTTCTACTTCAATTGTTAGTAAAGGTTTGAATGAACATTTTGATCGAATGAAAAGTGATAATCGTAGCGAATATTTAAAAGCTTTTCAAGAGGTTGATTCTCAAATCGATGAAAGTAAAAACAATATTAATAGATTAAATGAAGAAAAAAAAGATCTTCTTGAGGAAGAAAAGGAAAGTTAGGAGGTTTCATTATGGGAAGATTTGTAGCCGATCCGGATACGCTAATACTTAAAGGAAATGAAATGGAGGAAAATGGTAATGCTTTTATGGATGATATCAATAAAGTATATACTACTTTAGATGATATGATCAATAAAGATTATTTATCTCCAGAAGCTTTAGTCATTGCAAAAAAGATGGAAAGCCAAAGAAAAGACCTAGAAGATATGGCCAAAACAATGAATCAATATGGTGATTTCAGTAAGCGCGCTGGAAACAAAGTTTTACAAAACCAAGAAAATATAAGCGCAGAGATTCAATAAGGGAGGGATAAGGAATGAATCAAACTACTACTAGTATTCAATACGAAGCAGTCAAGAATGCTTCTGACGAAATTAAAAATCGTTCAGCATCTATGGATGACTTATTTAATAAATTTAGAAATATAATGGCTGAAATTTATCAAAAAGATGCTTTTGAAGGAACTGCAAGTGATGCTTTTCAAGAAAAATTCGATACTTTAAAGACAAAGTTTGATGC
This sequence comes from uncultured Caryophanales bacterium, assembly GCA_946539445.1. Classification (GTDB taxonomy): domain Bacteria; phylum Bacillota_I; class Bacilli_A; order RF39; family UBA660; genus UBA3789. Next base: position 1,111 of record CAMNHK010000046.1, on the reverse strand, counting down.
TTATGTACAAACAGTTGAAGAATTTTCCGCTATTATTGAGAAAGCTAGAAGTGAAACTCAAGATACTGAAAATGCTATCCGTAGAGAAGCAGAAAATTTAGCAGAATAAAAAGAACAAATTGTTCTTTTTTTTTATTGTCAATTCTCTTTCTCTTAATTTACTTTTCTTTGTTTTTTTGTTATATTGATAATAGGTGATAAGATATGGATATGATTGAATATTTAAAGCAAAATTTTCCTAATGTAGATGCCAATAGTGTACAAGCCATTACCGTAGATGGAGTGGTTCGTGGTTATTATGCGAAAGAAGTTGGAAATCGTGCAGATGAAATCTATATTCCAGCTAACGTTGCCACTGGTGGTAATGTTGGTATGTTATCTTATATTCCAGGAGCAGGTGGATCTACCAATGATGCGAAAGGGATTCGCGATCGTATTTTCAATAATCCACCAGATTATGTAGTTTCTATTTCTTATTCTCCTGGAGATCCTAATGCTTGTATTGAAAAAGGATATAATTTAGCCAAGGGAGCTAATCTTACAGTAACGGATAATGTTACAGTATGTTTTAGTTTAAGTGGGGCCGTTGGAGTTACTCAAACAGAAGATTTTTTGGAAAATCATCCAGATGTTCATACAACCGTTATTTCTTGTAATGGAGTCGATGGTAAAATCCAAAAACATTTGGTAAATGGTAATGATGATTTGAGTGCTCTTATTCAAAGTAAATCTCCTATTATCTTTGTAGATCCTGTTGGTTCTAATGCCAAAGAGAGAATCCAAGCATTACGGGCAAAGGGAATTAATGCGTACTGGCTACAAACAAATTATGCAAGTGATGTTAGTAGTGATTGGGGTACGCAGCATATCACCATTAATAAAGATATTTTATCCAATGGAATTGTTGATTATATTTTGGGTTATGCTGATAATTTTAGTTTTGATTCTGTTAATTCTTCTTCTCCAACGGGTTATAAATTGATTCGTTTTGATGAGGCTACTGGAGAATATGTAGAGGCTTCTTATGAAGAACTTGCAGAATATGGAATCAATTTGGTTCGCATACCAGATTTAGAGAAACTAAAAGCGTTTGATAGTTTTGAAATTAAAA
>CAMNHK010000045.1 GCA_946539445.1 uncultured Caryophanales bacterium | reverse complement strand
ATTATATTCCCCGTCTTGCGGAAAATTCATTAAAAAGGAAACTTAAATCGTCTGGATGCGTAGTTGTTAGTGGTCCCAAGTTTTGTGGTAAATCTACCTTATGCCAAGAGTTTGCGAAATCAGTAACAACATTAAAAACTACCAATGATATTGAAATTGCTAATGCTGATCCTTATTCTGCTTTAAAAGGGGATAATCCTCATTTGATTGATGAATGGCAAAAGGCTCCTGAAATATGGAATATTATAAAAGATGATTTAGATAAGGATTATCAGTTTGGGAAATTCATATTGACTGGTAGCACTACACCAGTGGATCCAAGTAAAATACAAAACTCTGCCGCTGGAAGAATAACATCTTTAAAATTAAAAACATTTTCTTTATTAGAATCGAAAGAATCTACAGGAGTTATTTCTTTATCGGGTTTATTTGATAAGAACTATAAATTCACATCTGCCTATGGGCAACATAACCCTATTTCATTAACTGATATAGCCCATATCATCTGTAGGGGAGGTTGGCCTATTGCGGTGAAAAGCGAAAAAGAATATGCGCTTGATGTAACTAATAACTATTATGAAGGTTTATTTACTATCGAAGACGAAAGTGATGAATTTGCCCAATTCTTAAAAAACAAAAATATCGAGCTATTAAATTTAATACTCAAGTCTTTTGCAAGAAATATATCTACTGAGGCTAAAAACACATTAATGATTCGAGATATTTTAGAATCAGGAGAAAGAAATAAACTAGACGATGATACATTTTTGACTTATAAGAAAACATTAGAAGATTTATTCATTATCTATGATATGCCTGCCTGGAATCTCAATTTAAGATCAAGTGTTGCTGTAAGAATGGCTCCAACACATCATTTTGTTGACACTTCTATGGCGACATCTGCATTAGGTATTACACCTGCTGATTTATTAAATGATTTAAAATCTTTTGGTTTCTTTTTTGAAGATATGGCAGTCAGAGATTTATCGATATACGCAGATTCTTTTAACGGAGAATTAAAGCATTATAGAGATAGTAATGGCTTAGAAGTAGATGCCATTTTAAAATTGAAAAATGGGGAATACGGCGCTATTGAAATTAAAATAGCGAGCGAAAAAAATATTAAAGACGGAGTTTCTTCCTTAAATAAATTCGAAAAAAAGATGAAAGAAAATGGTTTAAAAACACCTGCTTTTAAAATGGTACTTACAAGCCATGGCTCTTTAAAAAAAGAAGGGGATATCTACATTGTTCCAATCAGTATGTTGGGAATCTAAAAAATGTTTTTTTTATATTGACCCCTCATTTTCAAAGTAAAGCAAAACAATAGGTGTATACCTAAATTAACGGGAAACGAATTTTCCGATTGCTTTTAACTCTTTTTCGGAAGGAGTGATATTCTTTTTTTGATACACGCTAGCATCTGTAAAAAAGAAAGAAATGATAGTGGACATCAATCAATTTAGCATTTTGTCTAAAATAACAAAGATGTTTGATTCTTTCTTCTTTTATATACAAAAAAATGAGGTTATTTGTTGTGGTAAAACTCCTAAAATATGGAATGTTATAAAAGATGATCCCAATGGATAATAAAGGATTTAGCCACTAATATTTGTAGAGCTCCAAAGGTGTCTCCACGAAGAATTGAGTTTTAGGACAATGATCATCAATATCTTCCACGCGATAGAACTGGCCATACTCTATCGTGTTATTAACAATAATGTAGATCAGCTTATTGAACGAGATTATTTCAGGAGTAGAACGCTTTTTTAAATCCATTTCTAGTTTTGGACCTGGACTTTCATCCCGATATAATATTCTATCGGCAAGTTCTATATATTCAATGCCGAATTCTTGGTGGAGAAATTGTAATGTTTTAACAAACCAGGATGCGTTTTCAAGTTTTTCGTAGTCTTTGCTATAAAAAGGCTTGAAATAAAGGGGCCAACCATATTTGTTTTTGAGGTGATAATTCTGTCCAGGGGGCAATTGATAGTAGCCACATGGAACATCTTTTGACAAGTAGATGTCTAGCTTTTCATTTATAACAAAATGATTGTCAGTGGGCGTTTTGTGGAAAGTGAGAATCCAAGCATCTCGTGAGACGTCATCACGGTAGAAATTGTTTAAGTCTCCAACACCTTTAAATTCTTTCATTTCATCTTTCTCCCTATGATAAATACATGCCTACCTTCATGAGGACCAGTTGGATGGAAGTGGTAATAATAGCCTATACCATGGGCGTCAACAGGTTTGATTATTTCTCTAAAACCATGGAACATTCTTGCAATTTTTTTTGCGCCTTTGGTACTGTTTACAAAAATTGGATGACGTTTGTTATACAAATGTTTTGCCTCTTTTAAACTTATCTCTCTTCCGACAATAAAGTCATCTCCAATTTTTTTGCGTCATAATATTTATATCAAGTATTCGATGCCCATATGCCAATAGAAGAAACGAAATAGGTATGGAAGTCCTCAACTTCTATATTATATGTTGTTTCCTTATGTGTTTCCTTAAATTTTGTTCTTTTAATGTCTACCCAGGTGACAGTTCTCTTATTTCCGTCTTTATCAATCAATTGAGAACCTTGCTTTAAAGTGAATGCGTTTCTAAGTCCAACTCCAGATACAAAGAAAGCATGTAATAGAGTAGTAGTGATTTCTATCTTTTTACCTAGATGAATGGTCACCCATACATGTGTTTCGTTTCTATATAACTTAGTAACTCTCTTATAAGCGATTTCACCTGTCTCTGGATTCTTAGATAAGACTTTGTCTCCGACTTTGATATCTTCAAT
>CAMNHK010000044.1 GCA_946539445.1 uncultured Caryophanales bacterium | reverse complement strand
CAAAAGCTGTTGTACCCAAAATGTACCCACGGCATATTATACCAATCATTGCAATTGGAAGAACCTATTCAACAAATTCTGCAAGATGCCTTCTTGATCTTATAGCCTCTTTTAGGTCATTTACATAATAATCATAAGAAGACTGTCCATATTCTAATTCCATTTCTCCATCAGGATCATTCAAAAATAAACGCCTCGATAATTGTTTTGCACTACACCAACTCTTACTCCTCGTCAGAGTAACTCGGTAATTTTGTTTTTGATTTATCCGGATCGATGCTAACATCTCCCGTTTTCATATCTACAAGAACAGATGCGTAATAATCAAAAGGTCTGTTATCGATTACAAGCCGATGACTTTCCATGTTATCCTTCTCCAAAGGAGCATACAACAAAGAATATTCAAATAGCCCTTTTTCCGAATTCAGGTATCGAGTAGAACTAAATCCATCTTTATGAGTATCGACAAATTTTTTTCCGAACATGTTTATGCATGTGCTTTGTGCTATTTTAACACATTCATTATAAGTCAACATAGTACATCACCTCAATTTTACACTACATCAATTCGTATCCCTCGGCAAAGTAAAATGTACCGCTGTCGCGATGCTCTTTTGTTCAAACTCTTAATTAACTATAAAGCATATATAGCTCTTCTCCCGCACCGGACTCTGCAAATTCCTGAAGCTGCTCAATAGAAACATTATACTTTTTTATAAATTCGTCTAACTTCGATTTGTAATCAAGCGCATTATTTCTTGTCGCTTTTTCAAAAATTTCCTCAGCAAAGTCTAATAACCATCTGCGAATTTCTTCATCACTCATTTTCTTCATCTCCCGTCGGGCGCAGAGCATATAAATCGTCCGTTATTTTTTTGTTTTACGCTACACCAATTCCTACCCCTCGTCAAAGTTACTTCTTCAGTATGCTTTTTAAATCAATTGAATGTCTGCCTATTATGCCTTTTTTACAAGATTCACAACGGTATCCATATCCTTCTGATTTCATACTTTTTTCCCCACAGAAAGGGCATATAACCGTTTTTCCTTCCCGCATTAACTGCATAGATTCAACCCAAGTATATTTCGTCCCAGACATTAAAATCACCCCACGGCAATGACCGATATCGTTCACTATCGTTTACTGCTTTTATTTTACACTACACCAATTCCTACCCTCGTCAAAGAGCGATGCTTTTGTAAAATGTTGAATTTGTGTTAATCAATCTTTGTTTTTCCAATAAAAGGATTTTTCTTCGCGCTACGAGGCGTACTACATATTTCAAAACTCTTCTTTGCTCTTTCAGTAGCTTTTTCAGTTAGCTCTATTTTTCCGTCTGGACCTGTGCGATACCATTCCGGATTGCTTTCCCAATAAAACATTTCTCTGTCACCGGTCATGATAATCACCTCTTTACGTTTTACACAACACCAATTCTTCCCCCTCGTCAAAATAAACAGGTCGATATTCTACTGGAACATCAATCTGAGTAGATGCTTCGAGTAATTTCCAATCGTCTTCATCTAAATAATCAAAACATCTTACACTTACAGTTTTCTTATCCACTATGTATGGATGTTTACCATAATCTGTTTCTTCTTTTGTTTCAGACGCAGGGTTAAAAATCCAGAAATCTCCAGCATCTGCAATCCCATTAATTCCAGGGTACCCATCTCTACGAAATGCGTTATACATTTTCTCACACAATTCATTGAAACTCATTGTCGTTCACCTTCTTGCAAGCGGTTACTCCCCGATCACTGATTTCCAAATCATCTATCCTCAGTTTTACACAACACCAATTCTTACCCCTCGTCAAAACATTCTGGTGTGAAGAAACCGATATCCGATAGTCATATAGCGAGAATCGTGACTTTACTTACCAGTAGTCTCCGCAAGTATTCTATCAATTGTGTCAGATAATTCTTTTTTGGCTTCGCTTTTCAGCCGGACCTTCTCCTCTTCAGAACTTGTTTCGTCATAAGGCGGAATAGGATAATTGTCATATTCTGTAACCACATGACTTCCATACCTATCATTGATCATCTTCGTTTTACACAACACCAATTCTTACCCCTCGTCAAAACAAAAGCAATATTAACAAAAATTCTATTATCATTTATTGCTTTATGACAAACCATACCACTTTCACCATCAAAATCAAGACTCATTCCTAGAGTAATCATATCAAATATTTCATTCATCATAGACTATGCCCCTTACCATTATTTAACTCATTTTCTATTTCTTCATAATTAATTTTAGCAAAATACCATGCCTCTTCAAGCCACTTTTTATAATAATCTTCCTCATTAATTTCTCCAGCTTCTAGCTTAGAAACTCCCTTTTTAAAATTTTTTATAACAAGATTATCTCTAAAAACTAACATAATTCCAAAATTAGCAACAACGCCATTGGCTATCATTATACCTTGAGCCATAGTTTCTATCACAGATTGATCAACACCAATTAGTCTTGCTGCCCCAACACTACCTACCAAAGCAACTAATAAACCAATGGTACTAAATATTTTTCTATTTCTTTTTAATTTTAACTTATCGATAGTAGCATTACTAAGTTCCATAAGTTCTTCTTTTGTAAAAACTTTTTCCATAATCAAACCTCTCTAGTTTAGAATTTTATATTTTGAGCTAATATTTTAGAAGCTTCTTCCATGGATTTACCAGCTCTTATATTACTTATAAAACCTTCTATTGCTTTCATATATTCTTTTGAACTTTTCGTTTCAAATCCGACAAATAATATATCTCTAATATCGCCCCTATGTTTTACACAACACCAATTCTTACCCCTCGTCAAAAGCCAACATATTGATATTA
>CAMNHK010000043.1 GCA_946539445.1 uncultured Caryophanales bacterium | reverse complement strand
CTAGTCTCACGACTAGGTCTTCAGGGGGTTCGGTTGAATATACTCTAACATTAAACCGTTAGAGATATCGGCGTGACATGTATCACGCATCTTAATCATAAAGGATATTTAGATTTTTGTCAATTGGGTTTCTAAAAATAATTTTATGATTTACATCTCCTAATTAACTTTCGTAATGGATTCAATAAAATACTTTTTCAATTCATCCTCATCGGTTTCTTTATTTTCCAAGTATTCTTTCGAATCTTTCTTTGCCTGTAGTAATATTTTATAATCATTTTTAATAGAAGCAATTTTAAAAGTCATATCTCCACTTTGCTTAGTACCAAACAAATCACCATGTCCACGTAATTTGAAATCTTCCTCTGAAATGACAAATCCATCGTCTTCTCGCTCCATAATCTTCAAACGTTCCGCATCACTATCACTAATCAAAATACATTGACTCTTACTAGTTCCACGCCCTACACGTCCTCTCAACTGATGAAGAGTAGATAATCCAAAACGATCAGCATCAAAAATAACCATAGTAGTAGCATTTGGAACATCTACCCCAACCTCTACTACTGTTGTAGAAATAAGAATTTGAACTTCATTATTTTTGAATTGTTCCATAATAATATCTTTAGCCCCACTAGCCATTTTTCCATGTACTATATCAATACGATACTTATCTTTAAAGGCTAACTTCATTTGATCCTTTAGTTCATTAACCGTAGTTAAATCACTATTTTCACTTTCCTCAATTAAAGGGGCAATCACATATACTTGATGATTTTGTTTTAATTCTTCATACATCATTTCCAGTACTTCTTTTATTTCACTGGTTTTCTTAACATAGGTATCAATTTTTTGTCTACCTTTTGGTCTCTCTTTAATAGTAGAAACATCCATATCTCCGAAAATTGTCAAAGCATATGTACGAGGAATAGGAGTTGCACTCATATACAAAACATCCGGTTTCACTCCTTTATTCTGTAAATTAGCTCTTTGATGAACTCCAAAACGATGTTGTTCATCTGTAATAACAAGTCCTAAGTTATGATAAACAACTTCATCTTGAATCAATGCATGTGTTCCTATAACCATATGAATACTACCATCTGCTAATCCTTTATAAATATCATTCTTTTCTTTTTTAGGAGTAGATCCAGTAAGTAGTGCCACTTTCACATCCGTATCTTTTAAAAACTCACATAAATTGTAATAATGTTGAGTTGCCAAAATCTCTGTTGGAGCCATCAAAGCACTTTGATATCCACACAAATAATTAGCAAACATTCCAATAAAAGCTACCACTGTTTTACCAGAACCAACATCGCCTTGTAATAAACGATTCATTCTAGTAGGAGATTCCAAGTCTTTAAGAATTTCCTCTACTGCTTGGTTTTGATCGGCTGTCAAAGAAAATGGAATTTTTTTATAAAAATCATTTAATTTATCACGATCAATTACACGAACCAAGCCATTCTTTTCTTTTTTATTTTGTTGTTTTAAATAATTAATTTTAAACATGAATTCAAATAACTCTTCATATTTTAAACGAATGGTAACTTCTTTTAATTTATCGACTGTACTTGGATTATGAATAATATTAAGAGCTGTCTTTTTATTAACAAAATCATATTTTTCTTGAAATTCTTTTGGAATATAATCGCGAATCTCTCTTCCATACATTAATAAGGCCATATTAATATAGGTAGACATATTCTTATTCGTTAAACCACTCGTACAATGATAAACTGGCTCAATTTTTACTTTATTCGATAAAACATCCATTTTAATATCACTAGCTGTAATAACATTTTTAGTTTTATCAAATTTTCCGATAACAATAACATCGGTACCAACTAATAATTTACTCTTTAAAAATGCTCGATTAAAAATAGAAACTCCTACAACTCCAGACTGAGTCACAAGACGAAAATTCATCTTATTAAGACCTGCTTTAAAGCGCATCAAAATAGGAACACTTTCGACTTTTCCATCAATGATGATTTTTCCACCATCTTCTACTTTGGATAAATCATCACGTTGAAGCACATCATAACGAAATGGGTAATGCGTTACTAAATCTTCCACTGTATAAATATTTATTTTGTTCAACAAACATAAAGACTTAGGACCAATCCCTCGTACATCTTTTAATTCTGCCATAGGAACACTTCCTTCACCGAGCGTTTTTCTTTCATATCTCTTGCATATTATATCATAGAAGAGCTTTTTTTGAAAGAAATTTTTCATCATTATAAGTATTATTTATAAAGAAATCTTCCATTTATAAAAGAATATTTTTATGTTTGAAAAAAATTAATTTTTTTGCATTTTTTTGTTGACAAATAAGCACTTTTCGATTAGTATAAGAACTACCAATTCGGAATTAGGCGAATTGGTCGCTAGTATCACACTAGCCAACCCCTTTTTATTCTTTTTGGAAGCTGGCCTTCAGGGGGTCCAGCTTCTTAGATAAAAAACAAAGGAAGACGTGGCCGACGTCTTCTTTTCGTATATAAAAAAGAAAAGACTGTTAAGCACAGTCTTTTTTTATTAATTTGCTGAAGTAATCTTATCCAGTAATAGCATAAAGAAATATCCGAAGAAAAAGGCAATAATTAATCCTAGAATATATAATAGTGCCGATCCGATTTTTCCTGTAAAAATAAAATATAGTAATAGAATTACGGCAATTCCCATACCAATGCGGATAAACCAAGTTGAAATAGTGGAAAAAGTAGATAAAATCATGTCTTTGGTATCCACATTATCTGTATCTTCGTCTTCCTCATCATCCTCGTCATTGAAATAATGATAAGAGTATTCAGATTTTTTAGGTTTTTCTGCTTTAACCTTTACTGGTTTCTCTTCTTCCTCTTCATAGTCATCTTCTTTTGTTGAA
>CAMNHK010000042.1 GCA_946539445.1 uncultured Caryophanales bacterium | reverse complement strand
TAATACTTTTTTATGACGAGCTTTTGTAACTGCTCCATTTTTAACTCTTGCCATGATTCTTCCTCCTTCAAAAATTTATTAGATTATATTTTTTAATCTATTATGATCAGCCTTACTTAGGTTTGATCCCTTTCTGCAGCTTCTATTAAAGCTTGCACTTTTACTACCAGTATTGTGTCTACTTCCTGGTTTTCCAATTACAACGTCATTTTTACGTTTTCTTACTACTTTCGCAGTACCTTTATGTGTTTTAATTTTTGGCATATATATTTCCTCCTACCTTTATTTTATAGTCTTTGGTGCTAATAACATAGTCATCGTTCTTCCATCAAGTTTTGGACTTTGTTCCACATCTGCAATTTCTTTTACTCTTTCAGCAAAACGATCTAATACTTCCTTACCTAATTCTGTATGAGCCATTTGACGACCCTTGAAACGAACCGTAAGTTTGATCCGATCCCCTTTTTCTAGGTATTTTGTTGCATTTCTAAGTTTGGTTTCAAAATCTCCAACATCAATAACAGGTGATAAACGATACTCCTTAAGTTCAGACATACTCATTTTTTGCTTCTTTAAAGCTTCTTTTGCCTTTTTTTGCTTTTCATAACGGAATTTATTATAATCCATTACTTTACACACTGGTGGATTAGCATTAGGACTAATCAAAACCAAATCCAAAGCTGCATAACTAGCTAATGTTAAAGCATCTTGGATAGATTTTACTCCTACTTGCTCTCCATTTGGTCCAATCACTAGAACCTCACGAACTTTAATCTGATCATTAATCAACAAGTTATTATTATCCTTTGCGATAAAAAACACCTCCATAAAATAAGAAAAGCAGATATAAACTTATATCCGCTAAAAAACCTAAAACATCAAACTAAAAACATTGAATCTTGGCTTTTTACCTATCGCTATTCGCAGATCAGGTGGATATAAATCTCTTTCCTTTTTTTCTCGACTAGTAATATTTTATGCATAAACCTTTATTTTGTCAACTATTTTCTTCTTTTTTTCAAAAATATTAACGTTTTCTAGGTTTTAAAATCTTTACTTTGGCAGAATCTTCTTCATCATAGTAAAGACCTGCAAAATGTCTTCCATTCTTCTCTGGCTGATTTCCACCCTTTTTACTAGAAGCATGATTAGAATAATAAGCAGGATGTGTAATCGTATCATCCATATTAAATTGAATATTCTTAGGTAAAACCCCAGAATGAATAATTTGCATTAAAACAGCTGGTTTGATATTAATATGGAACTGTTTATTTTCATGATCATAAGTAATACAATTCTTCCAGATAGAAGAATCCTTAGCCCATTTTGGATAACTATCATAGAACCAATTAGGTCCAGCACTAGCACTAACATAAGCAAAAATATCCTTAGCATTAGAACCATATTCTTTCTGTAATACTTCTGCAATCATATAAGGCAATTGCCGATCGATAAACTCTCCACTACAATGTCCAATAGCAGAAACTTTCTGTTTCTTATCACACATCATCACAACAGGACAATCGGCAACAGGATGCCCAATCACAACATTCGGAGTCTCAGAAGTAACAATCAAAATATCCTCCGGAATATCCGTCCATCCATAAGGATGAGCCTTCACATAATTGGAAGTTACTTCAAAGAAAGAACCATCATGCTTTTTTTGATCTGCCATAAACATATGATTTCCATCAAAACCAAAGTATTGACCAAGATTCTTACGATGTACACGAAAAATAAGTTTTTTATCTTTCGTTAAATCATACGTTTTTAAATCTTTTAATTCCATATGATGCATAAAACAAAGAAGTTCTTTATCTTCCTCTGTAATATTAGACAAACGAACGCTTTTCTCATTCATTGTCCCAAATCTATTTTGACTCTCTATTATTTTTACCATTTGAATCCCCACATTTCTTAATAAAAGTATCAATTATTTTCCGAGAATTATCATCAAAATCATAACTAATTTCCGGATGCCATTGTATTCCTAAATGAAAGGTCAAATCATCCCTTTCAATCGCTTCTACATACCCATCATTAGAAAAAGCGACATTACGATAGTAAGAATTATCCAAAGTATGATATCGATGAAAACTATTAACCATAATTTCATCCTTTTCCAGTATCTCATATAAAACCGAATCTTTTTGAATCACAACCGTATGACTCAATAGATTATCATCTTCTTGGAAATGATCAATGTCACTATTATTGACTTCTACTTTAAAATTTCTCTGAAAAGAACTCATAAGTTGCATTCCTAAACATATTCCAAGAGTGGGAATATCTCTCTCAACACATCTTTCTAATAAATATTGATCATAAGGAGTAATTTTAAATCCGCCAGGAAATACAACTCCATCCACCATATCTAAATATTCTTCAATTACTTGCTTATCTTCTTTTGATAGTTCAGGAAAATCCAGATAATGAGTATCCGCATAATCCAAATCTTGAGAAGGTACGATAGGAAGAAGAAATGCCCCAGCTTTTTGAAATGTTCGACGAAGCTTTTCTCCTAAGTATAAAATACAACGACCATCATCTAAATGACTATATTTTAACGGTATTCCAATTTTAATCATACCACTCACCTGAAATTATTATAACAAAAGTACTGAGAAACAAAAAGAAAAACTGCATCAAAAGATGCAGAAATAAGTATTAATTTTCACTACAAGAAAATAGAAAAATACTAAATGAAACTATTTTCTACTTTTTAGGCAATCCGGAAAGCTGGGGAAACGCCTTCAGTTTTATAAGCATTAATAGCACTCAAACCACCATCAGTGTAGACAATACTGAAATAACCAGTATTACGAGAAAAAGCCGAACGCAGCCACCAAAATGAGTTAGAGGTTCCATTCTTTTTTATCGCACTACTATAATTAGATGTTGTGACGTTTAGTCCTTTATAA
>CAMNHK010000041.1 GCA_946539445.1 uncultured Caryophanales bacterium | reverse complement strand
AAATAAAAAGAGTTATATTTCAAACTCTTCATATTGACAATTATCAATAAATCCATCCATTAGTTTTCCCTTTAATGGGTGTTTTTTTATTAAATAACGTAGTGCTCGATAAGGAGCTCCATGAGTTACAATGAGAACCGATTCATTTTTATGTTTTTGGACAATATAATCCAAAAACTCTTGGCATCTGTGAAATAAATCTTGAATAGGTTCCACTCCAAAATCTTGTTTATTAAAGTCATAATCCCAAAACATGTAAGCATTATACTCTTCTCTAGGATGACCTTCTAATTCTCCCATATCACGTTCAATCAATCGTTCATCTGGAACAGTAACAACACGATCTCCAATCAAAATCATAGCCGTTTCAACCGTACGAAGCATAGGTGACATATAACAAATATCAAAATGTTTATCTTTTATTTTTTCTTTTAAACGTTGGCATTGTCTTCTTCCTGTATCATTTAACAAATGATTTTGCCGACCTTGAAGATGCCCCGTAAAGTTTTCTTCAGTCTGTCCATGGCGTACTAACGCAATTTTCATGACTCTACCCCCAATACTTTTAAAGCATCACTATAACGAATAAACTTACTTAAATAACTACCATCTTCATAAGAAGAATATCCAACAACTAAATACTGATTATGATCCAAAATAATATCCGTAAAATAATCATCTCTCTCATCTCCATACATAACAACACCAATTTCCTTTAAAGACGAATCATACTTGGCAATTAAACCATCATAATTGAAAGTATCAGCTGTTTTATTATTGGATTTTTTCTGAGTAGCGGCAATTCCAATCGCAATCAAATATTGATTAGAATCTAAAATCAATTTATTATAGCGGACATATCCTTTGGATTCATACGCTACTTGAGCAATATAGGTACAATCATAATCATATTGTACAATCATAGCATTAGAGGATTGATTTCCGTCTCGATTGGAACCAGAAACATACAAATATCCATTTAACTCTACAATATCACTAAATCCTAAATCATCCGTATATAAATAATCATTATAAGTAACAAAATTACCATTCATATCATAACGACAAATAATACCAATATGATTCTCATGAGTTCCAACTACAAATATAGCATCCCCATAAACAAGTAAATCATTAAAAGTAGCAGACTTGTTATTTCCATAAGTAGTTTTCCACATAAGATTTCCGTCTTTATCATATTTTACAAGAAGAGCTCCTCCTTCTTTGCTGCCAACACTAGTTGTTTTATAAACACTTTGCCCCGTAACTAAATATCCATCCTCTAAAACCGTAATACTTGTAAATTTTGAATTATCCAATTGTTGAAAATCATTTTCAAATAAAAGGTTTCCATCAGAATCATACTTAACAATTAATGCCCTACGAACAGATTGTTCATGATCCTCTTCGCTCTTTTCATAACTACCGACCGCAACGATATTATCACCATCTAAGGCAACTCCAAAAAAAGCACTGTTAAAACCAACATTATAAAGTTTTTCAAAGACCTTTACTCGTTTAGAATTATATTTTGAAACTTTTGCCTTTTCATAAGAAAGATCATTATCATTATTACTACCTACTCCAACATACATAGAAGAATTACTTGCAACAGCATTAATACCGTCAAAATAAAGAGACTCTTCATGATTGTAAGACAAAGAATAAACAACATAAATTAGCTCAGCAATTAGAATAAGCACGCAAAAAACACTAATGATTTTTAATCTTCGAATCCACTTTTTACTCATAAAAGCCTCCTCCACTACCATTATTTTATCAAAATTAGACCATTTAATCTACCAATAAAAAAGAAAATACTAGGAAATAGTACTTTCTTACTGTAAACAATTTATTGATAAATACCAATAGAATATTTTTTCTTTCCACGACGAACAATCAAATACTTAGAACATAAACATACTTCTCTAGAAACAACAAATTCTAAATCTGTAATCTTTTCTCCATTCAAAGTAATAGACCCATTTCCTACAAATTCACGAGCCTCTCTTTTACTAGAACATACTCCTGATTGTACAAGGAAATCTACGATATTGGAATCTTCTTTTATTTCAAATGGTTCAAGTCCTTTAAAAGCATCTTGAATCTCTTTCTCAGTAAAGTTTTTAATATCCCCACTAAATAAGGATTCCGATATTTTAACAGCTTCTTCATAACTGTCTTTCCCATGTAAATCTGTAATAATTTCACGAGCTAATGCTTTATGAGCAATACGAAGTTCTGGTTTTAACGCATTTTCTTTTTCAATTTCTTCAATTTCTTCCTTACTTAGGAAAGTTAATTTTTTAAGATAATCAATAATCATAGAATCTTCAAGATTGATTAAATATTGATATAATTCATAAGAAGATGTTTTTTCTTCATCCAACCACAAAGCATTTCCTTCTGTTTTTCCAAATTTTTTACCCGTAGAATCAGTAACTAAAGGCATAACCATACCATAAGCTTCTTTATCTAACTTTTTACGAATCAATTCAATTCCAGAAGTAATATTTCCCCATTGATCGGAACCTGCTACTTGTAACTCACAATTATAATTTTTATATAAGTAATAAAAATCCATAGCTTGAAGTAACATGTAAGAAAATTCTGCATACGTAATACCAACTTCCATACGAGATTTAACATGATCTTTAGCCAACATATAATTTACATTGAAATATTTTCCATAATCTCTTAGGAAATCGCAAATATTAATATCTTTTGTCCAATCCCAGTTATTAACCACTTCAAAACCAAATATTTTTTTAGCTTGAGCCGTTAATCCCTTAATATTATTTTCAACTTCTTCTTTACTAATAATAGGTCTTTCCGCCGTTGGCTTTGGATCTCCTATCAAGCCCGTAGCCCCACCAACTAATAATAATGGGTGATGTCCTGCCTTAGCCAATCTCTTAGAAATTAAGAAAGAGGAATAGTGTCCAATATGCATCGAATCTGCCGTAGGATCCGTACCAATATAAAATGTCATTCCTCCTTGATTAAGACGATCTATTAATTCCGGACTACTTATATCTTGAATAAGTCCTCTCCATTGTAATTCTTCATATAATGTCATTTTCTTTCCTCCTCTAATGATAAATCATATATTTCTTGTAAATCATATCCATAGTCTAAATAAACTCCTTCTACATCTCTTGTAGTCGCTCTAGATTTTATAAATCCTAGCTTTTCAAGGACTTCATAGACTTTTTCTTCACTTGGTCCTTCAATCTCTAAATATGTTGGAATTTTAGGCCAATAATCAATATCAATTTCTACATCATCCAAACGATATTGTATTCTTCGATTCTCTTGATATCCTTTAGGCTGATATCCTAATTCATTTAAGATTTGATGGGTTTTATCAAAATCATCCACAACAATTTCTAATTCCTGAGTACCATCTATTTTAGAAGTAACAACATTCTTAATCGTAAGAGTTGTCTTTTCTCCATTTGTACGTAGTCTGATCCATTTTCCATCTACTTTAGGAATAAAATCATATACATATCGTCTTTGTAATAAATCCCATTCAAAAGTAGCTCCTATCTCTTTTAATTGCTTCTTAACACTCTCTACATCAATTTCTAATACCCTTACTTCATATTCTGTGCGCATACAGTCACCTCCTAAATAAAAAAAACGCAAATACTTCCTCCTAAGGACGAAATATTCGCGGTACCACCTTAATTCATGTATAACATGCAACTTTATTCCTTAACGCGGACAAACGACTTTTCTCAAGAAATTGTAA
>CAMNHK010000040.1 GCA_946539445.1 uncultured Caryophanales bacterium | reverse complement strand
TCCCAACAGTGGTTTTGGAGACCATTATTATACCATTTAACTAATCCCCTAAATGGCTTGAACAAAAAGATTATAACACGAATACCCCTTTATTTGCAAGAAAAAAGAAGAAAATCAGAAAATTGAAGAAATCATTTTCAGAAACGACAAAATATGCTACAATGAATTTAAATAAAGTATAGAAGAAAACTATGCTTAAGAAAGGAGAGTATTATGGCAAAAGAAATACCAATTCTTGGAAAAATATGGTTATGCTTTGTTGCGGTTCTTGCGGTTATAGGCGTAGTTACAAATGCTATGGCCATTCCAGAAGGTGGAACAGTTTTTGTAATATCTATGCTTGCTTGTGCAGGAGAATTAGTAGCTGTTATTTTCTTATTATTAGGAAAAGGAATGACATACTTCTTTGTCTATGCTGGATGCTATTTAGTAAATGCAGTTCTTACTTTGATGTTTACAACAGATACTTCAGTTGCTTATTATGTAGGATTTGTTGTTGGTATAGCAATCAATATTGGATTAACATATTTATCTGCAAAAGATACTTTCAAAAAAGCGTAAAAGAAAAAATTCAGTGTCAAATACTGAATTTTTTTGTGAATAGAAATTCTTTTTCCTATATAATAAGGTTAAGGAGGCTATATGAAAACAGTAGTAATAACCGGAAGTGCCAGAGGATTAGGATTTGAAATGGCCAAAGAATATAGGAAAAAGAATTTCAACGTAGTTATAAGTGATCTAGATGAAGATAAATTAATAAAATCAGAAGAAGTCTTAAAAGAAGTTCCTGGAAATGGAGAAGTTGCTCATCAAGTATGCAATGTAACAAACTCAGAAGACATTCAAAAATTGATTCAATTTACCAAGGAAAAATTTCAAGTAATAGATATTTGGGTAAACAACGCTGGAATCAATCAACCAGATAAAGCAATTTGGGAATTGGATGATTCTGCTATTCAATTAGTATTAGAAGTAGATTTAAAAGGAACAATTCTGTGCTCTAAATACGTAATGCAAGAAATGATAAAACAAAATACAGGAGCAATCTATAATGTAGAAGGACATGGAAGTAATGATGCTACTATATTAGGATTATCCATTTATGGAACAGCGAAAAGAGCCGTAACTTATTTTACAGAAGCTTTAGCAAAAGAATGTAAAGTTAAAAATACAGGAATCATCGTTGGAAAACTTTCTCCTGGTATTATGATTACAGACTTTATCACCAATGCTTTAGCGAATAAAGAAACCATTCAATTATCAGAAAAGACCAAAAAGGTTTATAACATTCTAGGTGATTATCCAGATGTAGTTGCTAAATTCTTAGTCAATGGAATGATTCAAAATCAAAAAAATGGTGCTAAGATTGATTGGTTACCAAATCGTAAAGCTGCATGGAGATTTATGACATATTCTTTTCATAAGAGAGACTTTTTTAAAGAACAATAAGACAAACGTCTTATTTTTTCTTTTCAAAAATAAAAATAGTAAAAACGATAAAATAATGATAGAATAAAATAAGGAAGGTGACAAATATGGATTTTGGAATTGAATCAGGATCAACTAGAAAAAGAAAGAAAAAGAATAATGATACGATGAAATTATTAATATTATCTGTTTTCTTTGTAATATTAGCCATAGTATTAATAGTAGTATATGTTTCTTCTAGTAAAAAGGTAGAACCACAGCAACCAGTTACTCCTCCAACAGTAGTGGAAGAACCAGAACCAGAAGAACCAAAAACATTACAGATTGTAAATCCAGAAAGTAATGATCGACCAATCGCTGTTATGATAGATAATAATATAGGAGAGATTCGTCATGCTGGTTTACAAGATGCCTATATCAATTATGAAATAATAGTAGAAGGTGGATTGACAAGAATTATGTCCTTATATAAGGATAAAAATACAAATGTAGTAGGGCCAGTTCGCAGCGCAAGAAATTATTTCTTAGATTATGCGTTAGAGCATGATGCCATTTATACGCACTTTGGATGGAGTGATAGTGCTGAACAAGAAATATCTACCTTAGGTGTGAATAACATTAATGGTATGATTGACACTACATGTTTTGCTAGAGATAGAAACTTACCATCTCCTCATAACGTATTTGTTTCGATTCAAAAAATAAAAGATTATTTGAATACAAAACAGTATTCCTCTACTTCAGCCGGATGGCAAGTTCTAAATTATACAACAGAAGAAGTAGAATTAGATAAAGATGAAGAAGGAAATAATTCCACGATGCAAGGACTAACAGTAGCCGATAGAGTTTCCATTGAATATAGTGCAACAGAAAATAGAACCTATGCCTATGATAGTGTAAACAAATATTATTTGAGAAGCCAAAACGGAAGTGCTCAATTAGAGAGAAAATCAGAACATCAATTAACCGTAAAGAACATTATTATAATGAGAGTTGAAAATAAAACCATCGATGGCGAAGGAAGACAAGCTTTAACAACAACGGGAAGTGGAACTGGATATTACATAACCAATGGATATGGAGCTCCTATTGTATGGAGTAAAGCATCTCGTACTGCTAAAACAAAATATACATATAATGATGGAACGGAAGTAAAAATTGCCGATGGTAATACATTTATTCAAATTGTACCTATTTCTAGTAAAGTGGAAATAAGATAAAGGAGACACCATGAAAGTAGGATTATTTGGAACCGGAGCTTATGGAATGGCTCTTAGCAGTATATTAATAGATAATCATTGTGATGTTACTATGTGGACAAAATTTGAAGAGGAGAAGAATCAATTAGAGACGACTCGTAAGAATGAAGCATTTATTCCAGACTTTGAAATAGATCCAAAAGTTAAAATAACAACCAGTATTGAAGAATGTTTACAAAATGCAAATTTATTAATCATTGCAATACCAGCTGCTTTTGTAAATTCCCTTTGTGAAGAATTAGCACCATTGATTGATAACAATCATATTGTAATTGCAACCAAAGGAATTGAACAAGGTACTGGACTATTCATGCATGAAATTGTAAAAAAACATTTAAATACTGAAAATATTGCCGTGATTAGTGGTCCATCTTTTGCCGTAGATATTGTCCGAAAAAAACCAATTGGTTTATCCATTGCTAGTAAAAGCCCAGAAACAATCTTATTAGCATCACAAGCACTTCAAAATGATTACATTAAACTTCGTTCAACCAATGATATCGAAGGAGTAGAGATTTGTGGCTCTATTAAAAATGTAATTGCTTTAGCTTCTGGTATGTTAGATGGCTTAGGAGCCAACGATTCTACCAAAGCAATGTTTATAACAGAAGCAATGCATGATATGGAAGCAATACTAAGAGCTTTTGATTGTAATAATCGAACCGTTTTATCATTTGCTGGTTTAGGAGATTTATTATTAACTTGTACATCAGAGAAAAGTAGAAATAATCGATTTGGAAGATTAATAGGAGAAAAACATCCAAGAGAAGAAATAAATGAATTTCTATCCAAAAATACCGTAGAAGGATATTATACTTTAGAGTCTATTTATCAATTATTAAAAGATAAAGAAGTAACAATACCAATTATTGATTTAATATATGAAATAGCTGTTCAAGGAAAAGACCCAGAATTATTATTAGTTTTTTTAGTATTCAAATCATAACTTAACACAAAAAAGAAAATATGATATACTACCAATAGATATATATAATGAGTAAAGGAGTAACAGAAATGGGAAAATTT
Source organism: uncultured Caryophanales bacterium (assembly GCA_946539445.1). Taxonomy (GTDB): domain Bacteria; phylum Bacillota_I; class Bacilli_A; order RF39; family UBA660; genus UBA3789. Next base: position 2,207 of record CAMNHK010000040.1, on the reverse strand, counting down.
TTTAAATCCACGTTAATCAGTTCAATTGGATTAGCAATATTAGGAGTATTGTTATTTTTTCAATCTGAAATAACAATCGTTTCTATATCCTATGTAATAGGAGCAATATTAGTTGCTATAGGAGTATTAGCAATATTAAAATTTGTAAATAATATGAAAAAAGAAGTCAGAGACGATATGAACCTTATATATGGAATCGTAACAATCATATTAGGAATTATCGTTATCTGTAATCCAAAAGCTATTGGAAGTATTATTCCCCTAGTAATTGGAATTGTAATTGTTTTAAGTAGTGCAACCAAATTACAATATGGATTAGAATTAAAAAAGAATAAAAATGATTTATGGAAATCCACGGTAATTATTTCAATTATTACAATGATAGTAGGAGTTGTATTAATCTTTAATCCATTTAAGGGTGCAGAGTTTATTGCAAAAATTATGGGAGTATTAATCTTCTTATATGCAATACTAGATATTGTAACAACCGCCTTAATTCATAAAACAATAAAGACACTACATCAAGCAATAGCTGATTCAGTAAGTGAAGCAGAAGTAGTAGAAGAAAAAGAGGAGAAATAGTATGATGAATTACTATCCTTTAATATTAGGGTTAATTGATATCCTAAATGATTGGAATGAAAAATTGAATAGCCTAGTAGAAGGACGTCTTGATAACGTGCTAGTAGGAACCATCGTCTTAGTAGCAATATTTGTTATTTCTGCATGGGGAATCAATACACTAAATAAATAGAAAAGCCTAAAAGGCTTTTTTTTGTGGAAAAAATAGTGTATAATGAAATAGATGAGGGAAATATCATGAATACAGAAAAATTAGAAATAGGAAAAAAGTACGTCATCCACGGATATAAACACAATGGAAAAATACATCGTGAGTGGGACGAGGCAGTACTTTTAGAGATTCATGACGACTATCTAATATTTGGAAATGAAAAAACAAAAGTTACAGAATCAGATGGAAGAACGTGGAGAACTAAAGAACCTGCTGTACTATATTTCTTCTATAATAACTGGTATAACATCATTGGACAAAACAAAAAGAATGGAATTTATTATTACTGTAATATAGCATCGCCATTCATTATAGAAGAAGACACAATTAAATATATAGATTATGATTTAGACCTCAGAGTATTTCCAGATGGAAGTTTTAAAGTTTTAGATCGAGGAGAATACAAATATCATAAAAAATTAATGAACTATCCAGAATCCATTGATAAAATTTTAAAATCAGAATTAACAAACTTAATTAATTTAGCTCGAAATAAAGAGGGACCATTCGAAAACGGAACGGTCGAACATTATTGTGATCTATATAAAGAAGTAAAAAAATAGGAAAAAACCTATTTTTTTTTGTTCTAAAAAGCCTAAAAAATGCATAAAATAGATAGAAATCAACAAAAAAACAAAAAAATCAAAAAAATTTTCAAAAAAATGTAAAATTTTTTAAGCGTTGATATTAAAAGAAAACGTAAAATCAACACTACGTGGCGTTTCAAAAAAAAATTAAAATTTTTTGTTGACTTTCCAATTTTGATTTGTTATATTAATGGAGCAACTTGCAAGAAGAAGCGTGTAAAATTGTGAAAACAATTGAAAAAAACTTTTTCGAGAAAAAGATATATATAATAATAAATATCGAAAAACAAGTTGTGTAAAATAATGTACAAACAGGTTGTAAAAAACTTTTAAAAAAAAATAAAAAAAAGTGTTGACTTTACTTCCAAGGTTTGATATATTATTAATGCAACTCGAAAAAAGAGTTTGCGATGATCTTTGAAAACTAAGCAAAACGTCAATTTTGAGTAGCTAGGAAAAATTGAAACAAACTTAAATAAATAAATTTTATTGAGAGTTTGATCCTGGCTCAGGATGAACGCTGGCGGCATGCCTAAGACATGCAAGTCGAACGAAGCGGCCCAATGAAGAGTGCGAGCTTGCTCAATCTCGGATTTGGATCCCCGCTTAGTGGCGCAAGGGTGAGTAACACGTGGGTAATCTACCTTCGAGTCTGGAATAACAGTTAGAAATGATTGCTAATGCCGGATGATATCGAGAACGATACGTCATTCTTTATTAAAAGGAGCCTTTAAAGCTTCGCTTGAAGATGAGCCTGCGCCGTATTAGCTAGTTGGTGGGGTAAAGGCCTACCAAGGCAACGATGCGTAGCCGACCTGAGAGGGTGA
>CAMNHK010000039.1 GCA_946539445.1 uncultured Caryophanales bacterium | reverse complement strand
GCTCCATTTGAAGGCATAAAAAAAGAAAGAAATATCTTTCTTTTTTTTATTCTTCTTGTTTAATTAATAATAATTGATTTGCTTCATCAAAGAAGAAATGATCCGAAGTAACTGTCTCAAGAACAGCATACTCATAATCGCCTTCTAATTTTGTAGCGGAACCAATGAAACTAATTTCAGGAGTTACGTATTCCGTTAAAGACTCTTTAACATATGTTAAGAAGTTAGTATCATTTTGAATGGATTCTTTTAATACATTCGTATAAAGAACACGGTTTGTACCAGTTTGAACAAAAATGATAAAGGAATCTTTATTATCAATTAATAAATAATTAGTAACTTGATTAGAAGTTAAAGTAATTTTTTCTTCACTTACATCATTCTTCAATACAAGAGCATTGTTCTTACCATTCAAAGATAAAGTGAAATGATAAGAATCTTCTTCTTCCTCTAATTCTTGTCCTTCATTCGTTAATACAAATTCAGAATAATTGTAAAGATTCAATTTATATTCTTCACTAAAGGAACTAGAATCAAAAGTAGGGCAAATATAATAATTATCAGAATCAGGTGAATTAATGAATAATAATCCACTTAAATAGATAACAATACCAATAATAGGTAATAAAATTCTTGCCCATTTACCAAGAGGCTTTTCATCTTCCGCTACATCCGTTCTCTTATACAACCAGTAATCAATAAATAAGTAAGCAATTACTAATATAATAGATTGGATTAAACTGTAAACGTAAATAGAGGTAGTAGCTGTTCCACCTGCATAACATTCTACTAGTTTTTGTGATTCACCAACCATTAATGTAAAATCCCAAATAGCATGTAATACAACAACATTCCAAATGTTTTTGGTTTTGTAGTATACAAGAGTAAGGAATACTCCACCAACAGTAGCATTCAAAACTTGTAGTATCGTTTCAGCAACCCCTTGAGTTTCTCCGATATTGAAGAAGTGAATAAGACCGAATATTAAAGAAGACAAAATAATGGATAAAATGATACCCTTTTTAGAATCCGAATATCTTTCCAAAAATTCATTAAACAACCAACCACGACATAAGAATTCTTCTACCACTCCGATGAAAAAACAATATACCGCAAGATTCAAAATCGTAGGAATGCTAATGGAAGTAGATTCCACTAAAGAAAATCCACTAACAATCAAAAATACCAAAGACATTACTAATTCAGGCCAGCCATATTTAAAACTTTCCCAAAAACCTACTTTTTCTTGTGTGAAAATGTAAGAATTTTTGAATAAAAGTAATAAGATTAATACCAAAGCAGCCCAAATAGCTTCCATTATTATGTCACGTCCGTATTTTAGATAAATAAAACTATTATATAAAATCATAGTTCCGAACTGTTGAATGATAAAGAAAACTAAAAATAAGATAAGCATTTCAAAGAAATATAATCCAATACTTTTCTTCCTTTTCTGTTTATTATTTTCCATATATCCTCCTTTCTCCATATTAATAGATACAACTCTGTACTATTACAATCAGTATATCATAAATAAGAAAAATTAAGTAGAAAAACTTGAATAATAGGAAAGAATTATCTATAATAAAAGAGAATAGGAGAGAATCGGAATGGAAGATAGAAGGGTTGTTGCTTTAATCGTTATAATGGGGATTGTTATTGTCGGATTAGGAGGATATATTGCCTATGAAAAGTTCTTTGTAAAGGATGATAATAATAGTAAAACGGTTATTGATAATGTAAGCGTAGATTTGAATTATTTTTATCAAATAGGAGAGACTTTAGAAAGATTGGATAGTGCTTTTAATGATGAACATTCTATTTATTATGGATATGCTTATAATCAAAAGAAAATGGAAGTTAGTTCAATGGATTCAGCTTTAGCTTTATATACTACGATTCAAAAAGATATGGTAGGATCCGCTACAGAACGCTTCTTAATAGGAGCCGATGTTCGTCAAGAATTTGAAAATATATATGGAAAGAGTCTAACATATTCTCCAGATAGTTTGGAATTAGGAGCGGGTTATAGCGTTTATTATGAACCTATTACACAAAACTTTTCTTATGTAGCACCAATTGCCAACAACATTTATCGTTCTGGATATAAACCTATTAATATAAAAACTGTTTTAACAGAAGATTCTGTTATTATTACTAGAAAAGTATTTTATGTAGAATATGGGGGAAATAGTGAAGGTGGTGTTGATATGACCAAAGCTTTTATATATAAGAGCCCTGATAAAAATAGTTTAATAGGAGAAGTTCAATTAAAAAATGGAATCATTAATTTAAAAGAAGTAATAGGAAAGTTTGGCTCAAAAATCAACACTTATGAGTATACTTTTAAATTAGAAAAAGATGATACTTATAGTTTCTATTCCATTGAATTAAAAAAATAAAAGAATGAAAAACATTCTTTTTTTTTACAATATTTGACAGGAAAAGAAATAATCGAAAATAGAAGAATCATAATAATTTATTTTTCTATCAAGGTTTTTTCGGATTGTGGTATAATGAAAATGGAGTGATTGGATGAAAACCATAATTCAAGATTTAAATATTAATTACATACAATATGGAGAAGGAAAAGATATATTATTACTCCATGGATGGGGTCAAAATATACAAATGATGAAACCAATTGGTGATAACTTTTGTGATCGCTTTCGAATAACGATATTAGACTTACCTGGTTTTGGGGAAAGTGATGAACCAAAAGAAACTTGGGATATTGACAAGTATTCGGTTTTGTTAGAAAAGTTTGTCGCCGCTACCAATATCAAAAAACCAATCATCATGGGACATTCTTTCGGTGGAAGAGTAGCCATTCGTTATAGTGCTAGAAATCCAATTGAAAAACTAATTCTTTTTGGTAGCCCTTGCATACGAATTCAAGAAGAACTACCTTTTCATGTAAAGGTATTAAAAAAATTAAAAACACTTCCAGGGCTAAATGGAATTGGAGAATACATGAAGAACTTTATAGGCTCAAGAGATTATAAAGCAGCAAGTCCTATTATGCGTCAAACACTTGTAGAGGTAGTAAATGAAGATTTATCAAAATATGCTAGAGAAATAGAAGAACCTACTTTATTAATTTGGGGAGATCATGATACAGAAGCTCCTGTAAATGAAGCAAAAGAATTGGAAAAAATAATGATTGATGCAGCTTTAATCTTATTACCAGGAACCCACTATGCATATTTAGAAAATCTTCCACGAGTTGTTCAAATATTAAATAGTTTTTTAGGAGGATAGTATGTTAATAATTGCCTGTATTTTAGTAGTATCCCAAATCTATTTATGTTTTTTTCGTAGTAAGAAATCTCTTCATATGCTTCAACAGAATTTATACAACGAAAATAATCGTTATTTAAAATGGGTTTGGAAAAATAAAAAACAATTTTTAGATTTAGATTTAGTTATACTTCTTCTTTGTGGAGTTGGGATATTCCTTATTTATCCAATGGAATTCCTATCAGTAATTGTCCAACTAATGATTGCTTTGATTTGGCTTCTATTAGGTCTACGCAAACAAAGAGAAATATTAGAAACGAAAGATAAGAAAAAATTAGTTGTTACAGCAAGAATCAAGCGATTGATTGTAACGATTAGTATTCTTTATATAATTCCTTTGATAGGATTATTAATTCAAAAAGAACCTTTCCAAACATATTGGCAATGGATTGGTATTATAAGTGTATTAACGTATGCAAATCCATGGATTGTATTTATAGCGATGATTATCAATACACCAATAGAAAGATGTGTTTATATCTACTATCGTAGTAAAGCACAAAAAAAATTAAAAAGTATGAATCACTTAAAAATTATAGGAATTACCGGTAGTTATGGAAAAACGAGTAGTAAAAATATATTAAGTGAAATCTTAAATATAAAGTATAATGCTTTACCAACTCCAAAGAATCTAAATACTTATAATGGTTTAATTATGACTGTTAATAACTATATGGATAAATTTACAGATATTTTTATTGCAGAAATGGGAGCATATGTAAAAGGAGAAATTGCTGGATTATGTCGTCTTGTAAAACCAAAATACGGAATTCTAACGACAATAGGAACCGCTCACTTAGAAAGTTTTGGTAGTGAACAAAATATTATCGATGGAAAATTTGAATTAATAGAATCATTACCAGAAGATGGGTTTGCTATTTTAAATGGAGATGATCCAAAGCAAGTAAATTATACTTTAAAAAACAAAGTTCGTACGATTTGGATTGGAATTAACAATAAAGAGGCAGACGTAGTTGCTAGTAATATTCATAGTACCAATAAAGGAACTAGTTTCGAGGTACAATTCAAAAATGAAAAAGAAAAATATGAATTTGAAACAAAACTATTAGGAGTTCATAATATTTATAATATTCTTGCAGGAATTGCTTGTGGAAGAGAATTTGATATATCAATCGAAGATCTTCAAAAAGCAGTTAAGAATGTTCAACCAGTGGAGCATCGCTTGGAATTAAAACCAATTGGTAATTTTTATATGATAGATGATGCCTATAATTCCAATCCAGTAGGTGCCAAAAATGCTGTAGAAGTTTTAAGTATGATGCCAGGTCTTAAGATCGTAGTAACACCAGGAATGATTGAACTGGGAGAAAAAGAAGAAGAATACAATCGAATATTTGGTGAGCAAATTGCGACTGTTGCTGATTATGTAGTATTAATTGGATCAAAACAAACAACCCCTATAAAAGAAGGGTTACTAGAAAAAGGATTTGACAAAGACAAGATAATTGTATTTAATGATGTAAGAGAAGCATATCCTTTTATAGGAAGAATTGCTCAAGATAATCAAGTATATGCTTTATTTGAAAATGATTTACCAGATACATATAACGAAAAATAGGAGAGTGAATAAATATGAAAATTAAAGTAGGAGTTATATTCGGAGGAGAATCCGTTGAACATGAAGTTAGTATTATCTCTGCCATTCAAGCAATGAATAAAATGGATGAAGAAAAATATGAAATCATCCCCATTTATATTACGAAAGATAGAGAATGGTACACAGGAGAAATGTTAAAAGACATTGATGTATATCAAGATTTAAACTTAATCAAGAATTACAGTGATAACGTTGTTCTATATTACAAAAATGGAAGTTATGTTTTACAAAAGAAACATGGACTATTTAGAAGAGTTGTAAAAGAAATTGATATTGCTTTTCCAATTGTTCATGGTACCAATGTAGAAGATGGAGTATTACAAGGATATTTGCAAACCATAGGTATACCATTTGTTGGTTCTAATGTTTATGCTTCGGTAGCGGGACAAGATAAGACAATTATGAAAGCTATTTGGGAAGAAGCAGGCCTTCCAATGACAAAATATGTATGGTTCTATGATTCAGATTATCGTAAGGACAGGGAAGAAGTAATCCAAAAAACAAAAACCTTAAAATATCCATTAATTGTAAAACCAGCAACTACCGGATCTAGTGTAGGAATTAATGTATGTGAAAATGAAAGTAGCTTAATGGATGCCATCGATGAAGCGCTTCAATATGACAGCAAAATTATCGTAGAAGAAGTAGTAGAAAACTTAAAAGAAGTTAACATTGCAGTAATGGGTAATTATGAAAATCAAAAAGTAAGTGAAATCGAAGAAGTATTATCAGGCAATAAGTTCTTAACATATGAAGATAAGTACATTGGTTCTGGTAAAGGTGGAAAGTTAAAAGGAAATAAAGCCGCTGTAAAAACAACCAGCAAAGGTATGGCTTCTACCAATCGTAAGCTTCCAGCAGAAATAGATAAGAAGATGAGAGAAGAAGTAGAAGAAATAGCAGTAAAAGCATTTAAAGCCTTAGGAAGTTCTGGAAACTCAAGAATTGACTTTTTAATTGATGAAAAAGCAAAGAAAGTATATGTAAATGAAATTAATTCCATTCCAGGAAGTTTAGCTTTCTATTTATGGGATGCCAAAGATATTAACTTTACACAAGTGTTAGATGATATGATTAATATTGGAATTAAAGATTATAAGAAAAGAGTAAGTAAAACTCACTCTTTCGAAACGAACATTCTTCAAGGCTTTGCTGCCAATAATGGAGTAAAGGGAATGAAGGGAGCAAAAGGAAAGTTGAGATAACTTTCTTTTTTTATGCAAAAAAAAATTCCCAAAGGAATCAATAAACAAATGGTGGGGCGTTAGGGATTCGAACCCTAGACCCACTGATTAAGAGTCAGTTGCTCTACCAACTGAGCTAACGCCCCATTTCCAAGTTGCA
>CAMNHK010000038.1 GCA_946539445.1 uncultured Caryophanales bacterium | reverse complement strand
TTTCATCTTCTTTGGTTTTTTCGGTATTTAATACTTTACCACGTAATGGAAGAATAGCTTGATAGCGTCTATCTCTTCCTTGTTTAGCAGAACCTCCGGCTGAATCTCCCTCGACTAAGAAAAGTTCTTTCTTTTCTTTATCTTTGCTTTGAGCAGGAGCTAGTTTTCCGGATAAGGAACGTTCTTTGTTATTTTTCTTGGTTCCTTTGCGGGCTTCTTCCCGAGCTTTACGAGCAGCTTCACGAGCAATCTTACTACGTAAGCTCTTATTGATGATATCGGTAGCAATTGCTTTGTTTTCTTCTAAATATGTTTGAAGGTTTTGGGTAACAATTGCTTCTACCGCATTTTTGGCTTGAGGAGTTCCTAGTTTTCCTTTGGTTTGTCCTTCAAACTGAAGAATTCCTTCTGGAATCTTTAAACTTATAATAGCGGTTAAACCTTCTCTTACATCGGAACCTTCAAAGGCTTTATCTTTGCCTTTGACAAAGCCGTTCGCTTTGGCATAATCATTAAAGACTCTTGTTAGAGCGGTTTTAAATCCTACTTCGTGAGATCCTCCATCGATAGTTTTAACATTGTTTACGAAACTTACAATTTTTTCATTATAAGTATCGGTATATTGCATCGAGATTTCTACTTCTATTTTATCTTTGGTTCCATCAAACGTTAAGACTTTATGAAGAGTATTTTCTCCTTTGTTTAATTCTTCTACATATTCTTCAATTCCACGATCGTAATGATATTTTACTTCTCTTTCATCTTCTTCATCGACTACTTCAATAGTAATTCCTTTTAGTAAGAAAGCTGATTCTTGCATTCTTTCACATACCGTTGTATAAGAGAAGTTCGTACTGTTGAAGATTTCTTCATCTGGCATAAAACGTACGGTTGTTCCCGTTTTATTTGTAGTACCTATTTTCTTTAGAGGGACTGCTACATGTCCACCATTTTCAAAACGAATGTAGGACTCTTCTTTGTCTCTTTTAATGGTTACTTCCATCCATTTGGATAAAGCATTTACAACAGAAGAACCTACTCCATGTAATCCTCCGGATACTTTATAGCCATCGCTTTCAAATTTACCACCGGCATGCAATACGGTATAAATAACTTCTGGTGTACTTTTTCCAGATTCATGCATACCCGTTGGTACTCCACGTCCATGGTCTTCGACACTTACTGATCCATCTTTATGAAGAGTGATTTTAATATAATCTCCATAACCGTTGATTGCTTCATCGACTGAATTATCGACAATTTCCCAAATCAAATGATGAAGTCCACGTTTATCGGTTGAACCAATATACATTCCGGGACGTTTTCTTACTGCTTCTAATCCTTCTAATATTTTTATCGAAGAGGCATCGTATTTTCCTGCCATTTTTATCACTCCTAATATTTCCATATTTATTATAACGAATTCGTCAAGGTTTGGCAAACCACTTTACTTTATTTGACGTTTTTTCAAGCAATTGAAAGAAAGGATTAGGATCCTTTCTTCATGTTTTTTTGGATGAATTTTTCTGTTAAGCTTACTTGTTCTCCTTCTAAAACATAATCATTTCTGTCTTTTATTTGAGAATTCTTTAAGCCTTTTCTGTGCTCTATTAACTGATCCACTCTTTTGATGTTATCAATATTGTTCTTGGTTTCTTTTTCATATGTATGTCTGGCACCTTTATTACGATATCTCGCATACATAATGGCATAGAAGATGAATCCTGATAATAATAGTAGTAAGAAACCATTTCCGTCATCATCATTATCCGATGGCATAAAAGCAAGCATTACTCCAATGAATCCGAAAATGAATTCTACTAAGACAGACATTCCAATTAATAATGGTTGGTTAATGGGAACACTTCCCATCGTTTCTCCGGTTCTTGCGTTTACGGCTACATAGTGAAGGATTTTTTTCTCTCCTTTTACTTGTTGGTAGGAATATAACCATACCGGAAGGTAAGCAGCTATCCATTGAGATCCAATTAATTGGAAGTTTTCGGTTTTCCAACTTAGTCCACGGTCATAATATTTTAAATCTGCTTTAATAGCAAATTTTGAAATATCTTTCATTTGTTTTTCTACTTTTTCCTCTAGGTCTCCAATATTAACATCTCTTCTTTCAGAGGTATAACCAACTAAATAATTGGATTCATATTGAATACAGTTTTCGGTATCAAATGGCATGATTGAATTAATGATATTATTGGTTTGCGTATTACTAGATTTATCCAAACGAGTGGAATTTGATTCAATGGTTAGTCCTTCAATTGTTATATCAAAATCACGATTAACATGATAAGCATCGGCATCATAACGAGTTTCTTTGTCATCTCCTGATCCTACGGTATAACGTCTTGTTTCATGTTCTCCTTCTCCATCAAAAGTAGCATGAGCATTTCCATCTACTAACATATATGGGAAATATACTCCCATGATATTTTCCGTTGTAAACTCTTTGCGGAATTGAGGATGAGCAAAGAATTTTCTTTTGCCAACAAAATCTTCAATTTTCTTACGAGCCTCTTCTTTTGGTGTTTGGAATGGTAAAATAGCATCAGGTATCGCTCCATTTTCAATTTGAGAATTAATGGATAAGATACTACGACACCAGTGACATCTAGCATGAGGAGCATTCGCTGTATCGATTACGACTTCGGCTCCACATCCTCCACATTTAAGCGTTACTACATCTGCCGCATTCGCATTAATATTCGAAGTACCACTTCCCATGATACGACCTTTTAAGCCTTTTAAGTTTTTCTCTACTCCCTCTAGGCTTTTTCCATCAAATTCGATTCCGCAATAATTACATTTTAATTTTCCGGTTTTGGGATTTGGTTGTATTTCACTAGCTCCACAGTTTGGACATTTCATTTGTCCATCTTTTTTGACTCTGGAAGAGGTTTGAATTACCTTCTCAGCTGGTTCTTGTGGTAATACGCTTTCTATGATTTCAGCAGGGGTTGGTGCTTGAGGACTATTTGGATTTTCTCCCGCGTTTGGATTTACCATAACGGGTTCTTCATTATTATTTACTACATTGTTATCCATAATGATTCTCCTTTTAAGATTCTTTACTCTTTCATTATAGCAAACAAAAAGTGCTTTGACTATAAAAAAAGAAAGAGTTTTTCTCTTTCTAATCTATTTTCCAAAAGAATACTTCCCAATTGCTTCTTTTTGATTCTCGTCTAAATCATTTATTATATTCTTTAAGGTCTTTTCTATCCTCGTTTGATAGGCTATTTGAATTCTAGGAGAAGAAGATTTTATTCGACTTTCCATCTCTTTTAGGAATGTAAGATATCCTTGAAACTTTTTATCACTCATTTTTTGATGAACAGCGGAATAAGCATTTTGATAATAGATATACCAGATGGATGAGGTAACTCCTATTCTCTTAACATTTGGAATACAATCCATTAAAAATAAAGTATCTTCTGAGATGCTTATTTGTTCGTTAAAGAGGATGTTTTCAAATACTTCTCGTTTGTATAATTTTGTATAAAGTCTTCCGGTTGGGGTATCTCCTAATTCTTCATTATCAAAACTTGTCTTACTAGAGATTAATTTATCTTGATATTTTTCAATATCTTCCCCTTCATATAAATAAAACCCATCTTTGCACTTTCTTACTCGAGTAATTTTCTCTCCTTGTTTTTCGGCATATCCTCCGACTACCATATCTAAGTTCTTTTCGATTAACAAAGAATAGGCTTCTTCTAGAAAGTTAGGAGTGATTTCATCATCGGCATCGACAAAAGTAATATAAGGACTTTGGCTTTTCATTAATCCAATGTTTCTTGCGTGACTCACTCCAAAATTTTCCGTATGAATGACTTCTATTTTCTTATGATCTTTTTGATAATCATCCAGAAAAACTTTTACTTCTTCTTTGCTTCCATCATCTACTACTATACAATGATAATTCTGATATGGTTGATTCTCAATTGATGAAAAGCATCTTTTTATGTCATCGATCGGAGTATTATAAATGGGAATAATAATATCAATCATAGATTCTCCTTTTTTCAAATGAAAAGACTTTTTTGTTTCAAAAAGTCTTATTATTTCTATTTCTCATTCAATGATTTAATTATACCATATTTTCGTGATTTTGTCAATTTTGCTAGACGAATAGAGAGATCAAAAGAATGGTAGAAATCAAGATACAATAGATACAAATTTTCTCCATTGTACTAATTTTTTCTTGTAAGATTATTCTGCTTAAAACATTGGTAATAACTGAATATAGAGAACTAATAGAAGCTACTACACTAATGGATCCAACATTTAGGGCAAAAGAATATAAAATGTTTCCAATAGGAGTTAAGCCACATCCTTTGATAATCTTCCAATCTGGTTTTCGCATCTTTGTTGGTGTTAGTAAAATACTTATCATAAAGAAAATACTTACAAAAGCATAAATCATTCCTTTATAGTAATATAAGTCATAGACATCAAAATGACTTACATAAATATTTTTTTCAAAATAAGTAGATAAAGCTACTAATAACATATAGACAATCGAGAATAGAATTCCTTTTACTGGATGAGGAGCTTTTTTCGTGGATGTTTGATTGGTTGCGAGTAAGATAATCGAAATGCAAATGATTCCTACTAATATTAATTTTCCAGTTTGAATGGATTCTTTTAATAAAAAGATTCCTAAAATAATATCTAATACTGGGTAGGCTGCCATAATAGGACTAGTTACGGATAGTTTTCCATTATATACCGCAATATTTATGACAATCGATGCAAATAAATCACATAAGATTACTGGTAGTGTTTGTTGAAAAACCGCTAGATGAAAGGTTCCAAACAAAGACTTTTGAAAAATAAAGACAACACCAAGATAGAGAATCGTTCGAAATAAAAAGGTATACATATAAACATTTTTCTTCGAGTAATTCTTGGAAATCTTGGAATACGATACTTCTCCTAAAGACCAGATAATCGCTACTAATATCGCTAGTAAGATCCCTATCATGCTTTCCCCTCCTATTATTATTTTATCAAATAAATAAGAGTTCTGATAGGCGAACTCTTATACTTTACTCTTTCTTTACGATTCTTTTTTGATTTCTTCTTTGTATTTTAAAATACTTTCGGTTTTTACTAAATAAACCATCATTTCAAAACAAGAATCATAATATTTTTTCATTTTGTAATTGGTTAAATGTTTGTACTTTTTATCCAATTCCCCTATTACACCCATTTTGGTAACTACTGTTTTAATACTATTATAAATAGAAGAATTGAAAGTTTTATATTTTTCATTGGATTCTAAAAAGTGATAAATCTTTTCTAGAATCATTCTTTTCATTTTTATTCCATTATTGTTTTTATCTTTATAAAGAATAAAACATTCATAGATGGAATTTGGTAATAGACTTTCAAAATCTTCATACTCTAATTCTTTTTCCGATATGACAATTCTATCTTCTAAATCATAAGCTTGATATCCGAAAGATTCTAATAATAGAGGAATATTATGAATTAATATACTTTTACATTTAATTGAGAATTTGGTGTGATCGGCATAATACTTTAAATGATTCATAAGAGATTGAATATTACAAATAAACTCTAATAGATTTAAAAAACCATCTTTGCTTATTTTTCTACTTTTTACATTTACTCCTATACTTTCTAAATATTCATAGCAGTCTAGATAAGTTCCTCGAAATTTCCAATTATGAAATAATTCTTTATTAATATAATCAAAGTATGTGTATTCTTTTTTATCAAACTCAATACATTTACTAGAAAATACTTTCATCATTTTTAAATACTCTTCTTTATAATTCAATGTATTTTCTCTATGAAAAATCGTCATTCTCATATGCTTCACCTACTACTAATAGATTAATCTTGTAGAAGGAAAAAGTCAATCGAACAGAAGCGTTTCTCCTATCAAAACTTTTTATAGAAAAAAGATTAGGATTTTCCTAATCTCTTTTGTTTTTCTTTCTCTATAATGGGAGTTAAAAACTCTTCTAAAGCTTCTATTAATGGTATATCTTCTACTTTTTTAGGAATTCCCTCTTCGGTTATAAGATTTTTTAATAGTTTCTTACAATCTACTACAATTTGTTTTTTTAAGCGTTCTAATTTGGCATTAGTTTCTTCTGATACAGAAACTTCCATCATTTTCTTGGCAAGATACTTATTATCTTTTTTCTTGGTATGAATTAATTCCTTTATTAATCTATCTGGTATTTGCATATGAATTCTTTCTAGTTTTCTATGGTTCTTTTTACATATTCTTTTGGTTTTTCTTTTTGGAATTCATTAAACCATTTACCTCCTTGAGGTAAATAAACAGATACCCAAGATAATACTCTGTTTTTAAAATCTCTTGATGTATTATCTCTGATAAAAGCGTTATAAGTATCTTCTCTACAAGTAGAATCTGTTAATTGATTTAATAATTTTAATAATCGACGAATTCCCTCTTCTCCATATTTTTCTAAGAAATAAGACATTTCAATATCCGTCCAAGTCGTTGTGAAAGTGTCTTCAACAGAAGTATCTTTTGTAGGTCTATCTGACGTTTGATTATATAATTGATCTCTTCTTGCTTCTAGATGAGCAAGACCACTTAATAGAAAATGATTTTTCTTTGTAAAAGCAACTTCTCTTTCATTCGTTGCAGTAGTACGATAATATTCTTCTCCAATTCTTTCTACTAAATTTACTTGGAAAGAAATTTGATTCTTCTCTTTATCATAATAGAAATCAGAACGACTACGAAAATGATTATCAAAATACTCCCAACCAGTTATATCTTCTATTTCCCAAACTGCCTCCGCAATGGCCTCATCTAAATTCATAAGTCTTCTACGGGTCACAAAACTTCCTCGTCTAAGGGCTTCTTGGTATTTTTCTCTATCATTGCTTCGTACTAGTTGTGTTCTTTTTTTATCTTGAATAATATTATTGGTTTTCATTTTTATCACTCACTTTTTTCTTACTTGTTTTCTTTTTTGGTTTGGTTTCTTTCTTGGTAGACGTTTTACTTCTCTCATCTATTTCTTTGACGCTTTTCTTTATCTTGGCATCTCGGTCTACAATTACTGTATTTTGAATGGCATTTTCTATTTCATGCATCGAAAATTTGTCTTTTACTTCTTCTTGACCTTTTAGAGCTAAATCGTATTTGGTTTTACTGATAACATATTCATTTTGAATATATTCTTGAGTGTTTTTTAATATACGATCTACTTCTTTTAAATTACTGGGATTTGTTATTAAGGTATCTTTGATTTTTACTAAATCATTCATAAGATAAATATAGTTATCAAATTGATGATTTACCATCGTAGCCGTTTCCGATAAATATTCATGAGATTTTCTTTTACTCATTAAGATGCTTTTATACGTATTAATACTACTAATTAAGAAACTAGCTCCAAAAGAGAAAAAGATAATGGCGTTACTAAGTTTTGGATTTAATAGTTTTTCTAAATATTTTATATTGGGAAAAATACAAAATATTAATAAAACGGTTATTGGAATAAAATGATACAATCCTTTTCTAGGAGATAACGTATCAATAAAGGTAAACAATAAAGCACTAATGGATATTCCTATTAGAACCGTTGTTGGAGTATCATAATAAATACTAATTACTCCTAAGAGAATAATGGATAATCCAAAGGCTAATTTAAACCCTTCTTTTTCAAGCATTTCTTTTCTAGATTGTCTCTTCATACGACGATTATAGTTAATTTTCTTAGGCATATAAACATCTCCTCTATTAGCTCACTATTCTAGCACAATTTTATTCTTTTACAAACAAAAAAAGATACAAAATGTATCTTTTAAGAACGAATATATTTCGTTTCTTCTTC
>CAMNHK010000037.1 GCA_946539445.1 uncultured Caryophanales bacterium | reverse complement strand
GACGCGCTAGACTTAGGATCTAGTGTCCCAGACGTGCAGGTTCAACTCCTGTTACCCGCACCATTTAAAATTAACTAACTAGAAATAGTTAGTTTTTTGTTGGAATAATGTTATTCATGATATAATAAAAAAGGAAGGAAATAATTATGAAAAAAGGATTTACGCTTGGAGAGAAAATAACACATTCAATACTCAGTGGGATAGGAGCATCTTTGCAAATCCCCATTCTAGTATTATTTTGTGTGTACACTACCAATCCAATTTTACGTTTATGGGAAATTTTAGGAACTAGCTTTCTTATCATTTATTTTATATTAAATTGTATTAGTAGTTGTTTAGAAGGTACTAGTAAATCAGTTCTTCGAAAAATAGAAAGATCATTCTTTGCCTTATGGATTGAATTCTTTGGATTAGTATTAATATTTCAACATTTAAATGGAAACGCACTATGGATAAGTTTTAGTATATTAACAGGAAGTATTATCGCAAGTATTACTTTACAGGCAATCTCAGAAAAGTTTTATATTCCATGGGTATGTGGAATAGGTGGAATGATTACAGCCCTAGGAATGTTATTCATATGGAAAACAGCTTTTACAACAGCCATTTCTCTTTTAACAGCCTTATTTATAGGATTAGGGATTTTAAGTATTATTTTTAATTGGATTCCAGTAAAAGGTTTTTCCATCGTATCAAAAACTTTATTCATAATGGAAACCATAGTAATGTTTTTCTTAATAGTAGGATAAAAGGAGGATATAAATGAGTATTATTAAAGGAAATAAAGATAATTTTAAAAAATTAGTTTTAGAATCAGACAAAAAAGTATGTGTAGATTTTAATGCCGATTGGTGTGGACCATGTCGTATGGTTGGACCAATTCTAGAAGAGATGTCCAAAGAGCGAGATGATATTCTATTTGTATCGATTAACGTAGATGAAGAAGAAGATCTAGCAAGAGATTATAATGTATTTACCATACCTTGTATTGTCATTATAGAACAAGGAAAAGAAAAGAAGCGTACAGTTGGATATCATACAAAAGAAGAATTAGAACAATTAATCGACGAAGAATAAGAATTCCTAGGAATTCTTTTATAATGCAATAATCGTGAATAGAAAAGATATATGTTAGTAAAAGGAATGCGAAGTATGATATAATAAAACCGTAGGTGATTATTATGAATATATATAACTATATTGATGATTACGGAATGTACACATTTGAAGAAAAGAAATTGAATGAAGTAGATTCTGTCATTTTTTCATTCCTATCATATGCCAATTTTGCTGATATTTTAGATTCAAAATCAAAAATAACCCTACAAGAAGCAGGAAGAATTCATTTAGGGCTCCATAAAGGAGTAGATCGTAATATTATCGCAGTAAAAGAAGGAAATCATCTTCTACGCTACTTAAAAGATACCAATCGATATAAGAATTGTAAGTTATTTCATTATGAATACGTAGGAAATGATGAAGTTCAATTTGGGGCAATTTCTATTGAATATATGCCCAAGCATGTCTTTGTATCATTTGAAGGGACGGACCAATTATTTAGTGGCTGGAAAGAGAATTTTATGCTGGGATATCAATTTCCAACGAAATCCCACATACTCGCAACACGCTATTTAAATAAACACTTCACTTTTTCTAATAAAAAGTTAATAATTGGAGGTCATTCCAAAGGTGGTAATCTTGCGCTAGTAGCGAGTATGAATACCAATTTCTTGGTAAAATCAAAAATCGAAAAAATTATAAATGCCGATGGCCCAGGATTATTAGATAAGGAATACTATTCCATTCAGTATGATCGCTTAAAGAAAAAATATACTCATATTATGCCAAATTATTCTTTAGTTGGTTTGCTATTAAAGCATTCAAATGACCGAATTGTATCTTCCACCAATAAAGGAATACTTGCGCATAATATTATCTATTGGGAAGTAGAAGGATCTCACTTTAAAAAAGCACCCCTTAGTGCCTTATCGAAAGAATTAGATCAAGAGATAAATTCTTGGTATAGTAAATACAAAGAAGAAGATAAAGAAAACTTTGTAGTTAACATGGAATTAGTATTAAAAAAAGCCAATGTCAGAAGTATACTAGATCTAAAAACAAAAGGGAAAAACGTTCTAAAACTAGTTTATGAAACAAAAGAAATCGATGATAGAACACAAAAAATGCTCATTGGATTTTTCACAATCGTTTTAAAATGTATAAAAGATGTAAAAACAGAAGAATTTAAACAATTTATAACCAATTTCTTAAAAATAGATAATAAATAAAGGAGAATTATTATGTCATTAAAAAATGTAAGAGAATATTTAAAACAATATAAATTAGATAATCAAATCCTAGAATTTCCAGTATCTTCCGCAACCGTAAAAGAAGCAGCTGAAGCAATTGGATGTAGAGAAGCGAATATTGCGAAAACAATGTCTTTTCTAGTAGAAGAACAGCCAATCGTTATTGTGGTGGCAGGAGACAGAAAAATTGATAATGCTAAATATAAACAAGAATTCCATAAAAAAGCAAAAATGGTTCCGTTTGAACAAGTAGAAGAAATTATTGGTCATGAAGTAGGCGGCGTTTGTCCATTTGCGGTTAACAAGGGTGTAGAAGTATACTTGGATGAATCCTTAAAAGAATTTGAACATGTATACCCAGCCTGTGGAAGTCACAACAGTGCCATCAAATTAACAATCAAACAGTTAGAAGAAACAACAAACTACAAAAAATGGATTGATGTATGTAAAAAAATAGGAGACGAATAAATAAGTCTCTTATTTTTATGATAAAATAAAAATGGTGACAATATGAAACAGATAAGATATTGGTTTAGTACTATAATCGCAACCTTATTAGTGTTCCTTTTATTATTCTATTCTATTGATATCCCAAAGGAAAAAGAAAAAATAATAAAATGGCAAGGAGCTAACTTTCAAATGGACGTAATAGATGTTGGCCAAGCAGATTGCATTTTAATATCAACCGGAGATAAACACATGTTAGTAGATGCTGGAAATAATGAAGATGGAACAAAACTAGTAAACTATTTTAAAAGTATTGGAATAGAAGAATTTGAATATATAATCGCAACTCACGCTCATGAAGATCATATAGGAGGAATGGATAATATATTGAGATCCTTTGCTTGGAACCATTTCTATATGCCTGAAACAGTGGTATTCAACAAAACATATGAAGATATTACAAATGAGCTTCAAAAGCAAAATAGAAACATAGAAACTCCCAAAATAGATTCAATCTTTTTCTTAGGAGACGCTACCATCCAAGTCTTATCTATTAAAAGTAATCCAGAAAATTTAAATGACGATTCCATTGTTTTAAGAATTGTTTATAAAAACACTTCGTATTTACTTATGGGAGATGCCACAATTAATATTGAAACAGAATTATTAAAAAAAGAGATTAAAAGTGATGTATTAAAAGCCGGACATCATGGCTCTTATGATTCGAATAGTCAAGATTTTATAGAAGCCGTTCACCCACAAATAGTGGTATTTACAGCCGAAGAAGGAAATGAATATGGTTTTCCCAAAGAGGGAGTATTGAAAAGATATCAAAATATAAATGCCAGTATTTTTCGTACCGATATAGATGGAACCATTCATATAATATCGGACGGTTATACCATAGAAACCAAAACGGAAAAGACCGATACCAATCAAAAAGAATAAGGGGACATCTCTTATTTTTTTAATGAAAAACTCTTTTAACCTCGTCTTTAGAAATACAATTAGACCGGATGGATTGAATAGAAGAGTAATAAAAGAAAGAAGATCTCTTACTAAAGGAAGAAGCAATTTCTTCTAAAGAATTGCCAGACTCTCGATAATACTTGTATTGATAGCGAATAGAATTATCTTCCTTAATTGGTTGAACTTCTCGTAAAACAACAGTAATAGAATCCTCACAACTCACTTGAATTTGATCAATTATAGAAATATGATTTAATTCTCGGTAAGGGGGAACCGAAAAAAAGAACAAGAAAAAGAATGGAAGAATCCAATAGAATCTTTTCATAGAGACCTCCCCCTAATTTCATTGGAAGTCAATTTAGAATTTCGCTTGAAAACTTTGGTCGGAATTTTGATAATAGAATCCTTCCATTCATTTTTATCCCATAACAAATAAGAATATCCGAATGATTTAGCCGATAAAAGATGTACAAGTAATATATAAGTACCATATCCAACACCCACAATTCCGAACAGGGATGCTAAAAACAAAAATAATAATTTATAACTACGTAAAGCGTTTCCAAGCTCAATCGATGTAAAAATAAGTCCAGCAATCGAGGAAATCGCAATGACAATAATCATAATAGGAGAGACAATACCAGCCGCTACAGCTGCATCCCCGAGTATCAATCCACCCAATATAGAAACAGCTGAACCACTAGTGGAAGACATACGAATATCCGATTCTTTTAATATTTCAAAACTTAGAATCATAAACAAAGCTTCTAGATAAGCTGGAAAGGGGACAAAAGTTCTTCCCGCTTTTAAAATCATCAGTAAAGAAAAAGGGGCAAGGGAATAATTACGGGTTGTAACCGCAATATAAATAGCAGGTAAATAAAGAGTAGTAAGAAACGCAAGAAAGCGAATTAGACGGATAAAAGTAGTATAAAAAGCTTTTTGATAATAATCATCCGTTGTATGAAAAAAATCAAAAAAGAAACTTGGTAAAATAAGCGCATATGGACTATTATCCACTAGAATAACAATTTTTCCCTCCAGTAAAGCCATAGAACACTTATCTGGCCTTTCACTCATCATAATCGTTGGAAAAAGAGAATTGGCATGCAAAAAAGGTTTTAAAGAACTAGAATCAAAGATTCCATCGATATCAATAGCTTTTAACTGATTCTGAATATTATGAACGAGTTCTGGCTTCGTAATAGAAGGAACAGAAAGAATGAAAACTTTTGTCTTTGTTCTTCGACCAACAAAACAAGAAGAAAATTGAATATTTCCTTTATTAAAACGTTTTTGTATAAGATTATAATTGGTATGAATATCCTCAATAAAACTATCTCTTGGGCCATTTAAAGATAATTCCGATTGAATAGGAGTAATACTACGATTAATATTCATAAAACTCACCCATAATAGTATGGATTAGGAATTCCTTTCTATGTAAGAATTTGCTATAATATAGGGGAGGTGTCATATGAAAGTAACCATTGAAAAATTAGATAATTTTGGTAGAGGGATTGCTTATTGGAATAATAAGATAACATTTGTAGAAAAAGCTCTTCCAAAAGAAGTAGTAGATATAGAAATAGTAACAGAAAAGAAAAAATACTTAGAAGCAATCATAAAAGAAATAGAAATATCTTCTTGTGAAAGAATAGAAGAAGAATGTCCTTATTCTAGTATATGTGGTGGATGTCAATTAAATCATATGACTTATCAAGAAGAAAATCATTTTAAAGAAGAAAAAGTAAAGAGTATACTAGAAAAGTATGCCCATATAAAAAATGATATTTATAACCCAATTTGTTATGGGAATAGAGATCACTATCGAAATAAAATCCTATTACATGGAGATACTAAAGAACTTGGATTATATCAAAAAAGAAGTAATGAAATTATACCTATCAAAAGATGTTTATTAGTAAATGAAACAATCAATAAAATAATAGACATTCTAAATAGGAATAAAAAGAATATAAAAGAATGTCTAATTAAAACCTCCAATGATAATTCTAAAATATTAGTAGATATCAAAGGGGAATTATTAGATATAAAAGAATTATTAAAAGAAGTAAATGTATTAATCCTAAACGGAGAATATATTACCAAAGATCATTCTATTATAACGAATATTGGTAATAAAAAGTATTATGAAAGCAATACCTCATTCTTTCAAATTAATAATATGGTAACAAAAGAATTATATGATGCAGTTCTAGAAGAAGTAAAAGATAAATCTTATGAAAACGTACTAGACTTATACTGTGGTACAGGATCGATTGGAATCTATATAAGTGACTTTGTAAAACATATTATAGGAATTGATAATAATCCTTCCAATATAGAAGATGCAAATCTTAATAAAAAATTAAATCAGTTGAATAATATTGAATTTATAGAAGATAAAGTAGAAAATCAAATTGATACCTTTCAAAATATGGATTTAATTATTGTAGATCCGCCTAGAGCTGGTTTAGATGAGAAAACAAGAAAGTATATTCAAAGAATTTCCCCAAAAGAAATTATTTATGTATCATGTGATCCAGTAACCCTAGCCAGAGACTTAAATGAGTTGCAAGAAACCTATACAATCAAAAAAATAAAAATATTTAATATGTTTCCAAGAACTTATCATTGCGAATCAATCGCAGTCTTAGAAAGGATGTAAAATATGAAAAAAATTAATGAAGAATTAAAAAAATATATAGAAGAAAACATATTTCCAGAATATAGTAAAAATGAACCAGCTCATGCATTAGGACACATTCAATATGTTATAGGTAGAAGTTTTGAACTTGTTAATGAGAATCATTTAGATGTTAACCCAAATATTGTATATACTGTAGCAGCATATCACGATATAGGACATCATATTGACTCAAAAACACACGAAATAATATCTGCAGATATGATGTTTAAAGATGAAAGTTTAAAAAAATTCTTTAACGATGAAGAAAGACAAATAATAAAAGAAGCAATAGAAGATCATAGAGCATCAGCTAAAGATGATCCTAGAAGTATTTATGGAAGAATAGTTTCTTCTGCTGATAGAAACAATACAGTAGAAGCATGTTTGAGAAGAACATATACTTATGGTAAAAAATTAGATTCTAATGCTACAGATGAAGAATTATTCTTAAGAGCTTATGATGTACTCCAAAACAAATTTGGTAAAAATGGATATGCTAAGTTTTATTTTAAAGACTCACAATATGAAAAATTTTTAAAAGAATTAAGAGAATTATTAAAAGATAAGGGGAAATACATTAGTACTCAAAGAGAATATATTAAAAAATTAAAAAAAGAAAAGAAACTGTAATATTTGACTTATTCCTAATACGCAAACAACCATGGTAGTTTCATAACTAGGAAATATTCCTAATACTGAAACAAGGTTAGAGCACTTAGCACTGACACTGATACAACCCATTGCGAAAGTATCACGGTTTTAGAAAGAAGGTAGAATATGAAAACAGGAACTTTTGTAAATTATCAATTAGCAGAAGCACTTTTACTACTTAATAAATATCAAAAAGAAAATAATTCACTAAGTGGATTTGAAATAGAACTATCTAAATTAAAAGACAAATGGAAGAAAGATACCATACCTTCTATGGGAACTCCAATTCCAGACTTATATATTATGCAAGATATTACAACTGAGCAATTAATTAAACTTAATTCTGAGATAAATGAATACGAAACATTTAGTACGGAAAATGCAGCAAATATGCAATCTATAATTAAAATAACAAATGCTGGAAATATTGATTTTGATTTTTCTTACCTAGATAGTATTGTTCAACTAGCAAAGGAAAAAGGAAAAAAGGTAATTATTGACTCAGCGGTTGTGTTTGGTGATCGTTATCCTGAAATTTTCAATAATTTAAATAAAAAAGAACTTACATATATTATTCAAAAATATATTTCAGAATTAACAACAAAATATGGTGATGATATAGAGAGAATTGATGTATTAAATTCAGTTTTTGAAAGAAAAAATATCAAAGATAAAAGCGGAATAACCGTAGAAGATTTTTGGAAAAGAAAATTTGGTGATAATTATGGTGAAGAAATAATCAACATCTGTAAAAGTTCTTTGAGAAAAGATATTCCATTATGCTGGAACGAGTTTTATATTACGAAGAAAAGCTATGCTGATAAAAAAGATAGATTTTTATCAATAGTAAGTAAAATTGATAATTTGGATATTATAGGGATACAAGATACATTTCAAGATTCTGCTGATTTAGAATATACAATTGCTGTTTTAAAAGAAATTGAACAACTATGTTTTTCATCAGGTAAAAAGGCAACAATAACTGAATTTAGCTGTAGGTTAAGTGGAAATACGATTAATGAATTGTATGCTACCTTAAATAATAATCCATTACAAATAAATGATTATAAACTAATTGTTGAACAAAGAATAAACAGGCTAATAGAAACTATAGCAAATTATGCAAATAAATCACAAAATTTTATTTCAGTTGAAGGAAGAATATCAAAAGAATTTGATTTTAACGCATTTCTTCCTGAATTAAGAGAACTGCATAGACAAGGAATAGATATAAATACAGTAGGAAACAATTGGAATCAATTAATAGCAAAAAATAATGAATTAAATATAATGTTTGAAAATAATAACAAGCCCAATATAAATAATAATCTAGATGAATTAATAAGCAGAAAATAACTTATTCCTAATACGCAAACAACGTTGGTAGATTCATATATAGGAAATATTCCTGAATATAAAACAAGGATAGAGCACTTAGCACTGATACTGAAACAACCCACGTTGAATGTGTGTGCTTGCTATATAGAAGAAACTAACGAAAGTCCTTATTTTATAAGGGTTTTTTAATTTTGCTAAAAAGTTTCAAAAACGTTTTTTTTGTTAAAAACACATGTCTATAGTTATTGATTTGGTATAGAGTAGAGCGTGTTTGACATGTTCCCAATTACCGAATTGGTACTTTGTGTGAATACA
>CAMNHK010000036.1 GCA_946539445.1 uncultured Caryophanales bacterium | reverse complement strand
GATAAAATAAATATTGATGAAAGATTTGGAGAAAGAAAGTTTGGAATAAATAGTTGGGCTGAACTCCCAGCGGATTTTGAAGTAAGACAATTGAATGACTTTAACTATAAAATTGGAAATGGTGAATCACTAAAGGATGTTCTAAAAAGAGAAGAAGAGGCATTAAAGGATATTTTGAAGAATTATAAAGATAAGAAAATAGTAATTGTTGGACATTCTACGGCTTTAGCTGTATTATTTAGCAAATGGTGTAAAATAAATTATGATGGCCCATATACATATAGTGATCAAGAGTTTTTTGATGGTAAGTGGAATCCATGCGAAACATTCAAATTAGTATTTGATGAGAACAATCATTTGATAAGTATAAATCATTTAAAATAGGACGAATCATAAGAAAAAGAAGAGTCCATTAAATAGTAACAAGGAGATGAAAACATGGATTATGAAATACTGATTAATAAAGATAACTTAATACAAGTTGATCAATTACCTAAAAAACTAACAGCAGTAGGTAAAAATATTCATCCAACAGTTTCTTTGGATGAAAATGAAACAGATGATATAATGCTGGAGGAAAGGGCAGCATACTATTTTAATCAAATGGTAAATGATTTTAATCGTACTCATAAGGTCCAAATTGTACCTGAAAGTGGTTATAGAAGTATTGAAAGACAAAGAAGACTATTAAAATTCTATTTCGAAAAAGAAGGAGAAAAAGCTTTTGATTTTGTGGCCCTTCCACAAACATCGGAACATCATACCGGTTTGGCCATTGATATTTCTTTGATAGCAAATGGAAAATATCAGAGTAAAATTACGGGAGAAGAACCAGAAATCCAAGAATTAATGGAGATTTGTCATCAATATGGTTTTATTCTAAGATATCCCAAAGGCAAAGAAGATATTACAGGATATACCTATGAACCATGGCACTATCGTTTTGTTGGATTAGAACTAGCCAAAAGAATAAAAGAAAGTGGTTTGACATTAGAAGAAATGAAGGAATCGGAAAAAGTAAAAAACCGATAAAAGGAAATCATCATGAAATGTATATTTTTAGATTTAGATGGAGTTTTAAATAACTGGTATCATCCAGACGGAGTAGCAGAAGAAAATGCAAGAGTTTTAAAGAAAATTATCGACCAATCTCAAGCAAGAGTAATAGTAACTTCTAGTAATAAGTATAGTATACAACGAGGAGATGTAGACTATTATGAATCACATTTCTTTGAAAACTACATAAAAGAATTAAAGAATTATAAAATAGAAATTGCTGGCTTAACTCCCTATGTAGATGCAAATAGGTCTTTAGAAATAAAACAATTCTTAAGGGAACACGAAGTAGAACAATTTGTGATTTTAGATGACGAATTAATAGAAGGAGAAGATTTGCAAGAACATCAAGTTTTTTTGGACTTATACCGAGGATTGCAAGAAGAACACATTATTCCATCTCTTAGAATCCTTCAAGGAACTCTAGGCTTTTATCCTCCTAATTATGACAGAAATGAATCTCCTGAGGAATGGAATGATCGAATCAATGCCTATTATCAAGAAAAAGATAAGAACTTAGAAGAGTATGGAAAAGTAGTGTGTGCCGCACTTCTTCATGATAATTGCATGTATCTATCGAGACTAGGGCACTACGCTATTTTCCCCATGGAACCAATGGGAGTTTTAAGAAATGCCAAACAGGGATTTGTAACCGAAAATGGCTATTTTGTAGATCGAAAATTAGGTTTATTAATTGCCAGACACTATAATCAAATTGAAAAAAAACATGCTCCAGAAGAAGACTTAATGAGTGAAGATTTAAAAAAAGCCGATAATAAAGTATTAAAATATCGAAAAGAATATCAATATAAAAAAGATTATTCCTAAAAAGAATGATCTTTTTTGTTAGAAAAAATAATATTTGATATAATACAACTAGAAAAATCATTTCTTTTAGGAGGCATTATGGAAAGTTTAGAAATTCATGGAAGGGATGTTTCATCCTATATCAAAAGAATAATTCAAAAATACTGTCCCAATATAGAAGACCGCTTATATATTTTAGGAAATGCAAAAGCTCCTGAATTGGAAATCCAAATGGATTTTCAAAACGAGCAGACCCAAATCTTTTTTTTACTAGGAAACAGTAATTTTAAACAAAGTAGTATGGATTATTTAAGAATGGATAGTTATCTTCCAAAAGAAGAAATAAAGAATATAATGGACTACTTATTAGGAGACCATGAAGTAATAAAATCATTTGATGAAAAAAAACAACATCTTCTAATAGTACTATCCATTAACTGGAGAGAAGAAACCATTCAAGGAATGGAATGTGGAGACATTCATCTAAATTTAAATTTTCACGATAGAGAAGATTTAAAAAGAGAATATATGCTTTTCCTAATTCAACAATATTGGAAAAAATTAGAACACTTACCTTCTTTTCAAAAAGTCAAACTAGACTATTTAGAAAGAATCAAAAAAGATTACTTCTCCTGGATGGATAAAGAAGAAATGCTTTCCCATTTAGCAAATATGACAGAAGAAGAATTAAGACAATTACTACAAGAGATGAATTTGGAATTATTTCAAAAAATGAGTCTAAGAGGGGAAGAATCTTCTTCGTCCAAACAATACCAATTGGAATTGCCAAAAAATATATAAAAAAGTCGCAAACAATATAGACTTTTCAAGGAAATTTCGATACAATCGAACTAGCGGTGGTGATACTTGTGAAAAAAATAACCGATATGTATGGCGTAGATGAAACAGAATTAACGCATGCTTTTCAAGATGCGTGTGCTAACCAAGATTTTAAGAAATTTGTAGCAAGTTTAAACACCCCAGAAGATGTTTTAAAAAATTATACATCCAGTTTAGAAGATGCTTTTGAAGAATTTGAACATTGTGCCAATTGTAAAGAACTTTCTACTTGTAAGAACCATCTACAAGGATATCGTTATACTCCAATTGTAGAAGGAAAGTGTATAACATTTTCTTACGATGCATGTCCAAAAATGAACCAAAAAATAAAAGAAGAAGCTTATAAAGAAAATCTAAGTTTATTTGAAATGTCAGAAGATATAAAAGAAGCATCTTTTAAAAACATTTATAAAGATGATAAAGCAAGAGTACCAATTATTAAATACTTCAAAGAATTCATGGAACAATATTCCAAAGGAGAAAAACCAAAAGGATTATATTTAAATGGTTCTTTTGGATCCGGAAAGACCTATATCATTGCCTCTTTATTTAATGAAATGGCAAAAAAGGGTACTAGAAGCATAATGATTTATTATCCAGAATTTTTAAGAAGCTTAAAATCCTCTTTTCAAACTGATTATGAAGAGAAAATGGAACAAACCAAAAAAATTCCATTATTATTGTTAGATGATATTGGAGCAGAAAATGTAACACCATGGGCACGAGATGAAGTCCTTGGAATTATCGTTCAATATCGTATGGAAAATCATTTGCCAACTTTTTTCACTTCCAATCTTACATTGGAAGAGTTAGAAAAAGCTCTAGCAATTACTACTTCTGGTGTAGAGAAAGTAAAATCTAGAAGAATCATAGAACGAATCAAACAGCTTACAATTCCTATGGAATTGATCAGTAAGAACAGAAGGGATTAACAAAATGAGGAATATTGAGAAGTCATTAACAAGTTATGTAAAGGGAACAGGAGCTATCATAAAAGATGAGGCTCTTTATGCGTATGCCAAAAAAGATGTTAATGAAATGATCAATATTCTTTTTAAAATTATCAATGAAGAATTAGACAAAACTACCGGATCTACTTCTCTAGATCGAGTAATCGAATTATTCCACAGAGTTCAATATCTATTGAAAAACTATGAAGGCGTTGACCGTAAATTAGTAGCTCATCGCTTACACAAATTAGATGAAAAAATAGATCGAATAAAAGGAGAAAAAAGAAACAAATTCACAGATGTGGATAAAGCCTATGAAGAATTGGAAAAAGTAAGAGCAGAAGTAGAAAGTGTAGAAATTGAAAATGAAACGAAAGAAACAAAACAATATGATTTTATTAATTATTTGGTAGATGGCTTAAAAAATATTACTTACTTAGAATATACGTTTTCTAAAATGCCTAGTCTAGTCAATGTAAAAGATAAAGATGATATATCTCTTTTTCAAAATATTATTAAACGCTATGTAGAAAGTGTTAAGAAAAACGAGGAAGAAGATTGCTTATACTATAGTAATTTAATTTCTCTAATTCTTTCTCAAAAATCTTTCCATATGACAGATATCGAAAAAAGAAAAATCTTAGAAACTATCTATAGCGCCATTGATCGTATTAGCATAAATAAAAAACTTGCGAAAAAGAATCAAGATAAAATCGAGTGGTTAAAAGAATTGATAACATCCATTAAAGAAAGTGGAGAAAAGCATGTAAATGTAGAAGGCATTGCTAAAAAATATAATATTGAAATAGCTTTTCATCCAAGTCTACTAGAAGAACTAGATTTAATAAAGATGCCCAAAGAAGGCGAGAAGACAGATCGTTACCTTCCCCAAGAATATATCATTACCATTGATGGAGCAGGAGCAGTAGAAATTGATGATGCACTTTCTTGCCGAAGATTAAAAAATGGTAATTATTTATTAGGAGTTCATATCGCATCCGTATTAGGTTATGCTTCATACGAATCTCCTTTAGTAGAAGAAGCTATAGCCAGAGGAAAAACAATTTATTTACCAACAAAATATCAATTAGGAGAGGAATCTTCTAGAGTAATCGTAATGTTTCCGCAAGAATTTTCCGCAAGTACAGCATCACTTCTACCAGGTAGTCCGAAATTTGCCAGAAGTTATTATTTTGAAATAAGTCCGGATGGAGAAATTGTAGATGAAAAATTCATGAAATCCATTATCCGAAATAACTGCCGAATGACTTATAGTGAAGTAGATAAAGTCTTAAAGAAGGGCTCTAAGGATCCTAGACTTCAAGAAACAATTCAAAATCTTCAACAAGTAACCGAAGTATTAGATAGACAGTATAAAGTAAGTGATTTATATGAACAAGTCAAAGAAAGTACAGAAGATATCTCCGATTTAAGAGTAAAACGAGCAGGAGCGGAAAAAATAGTTTATCAAGCAATGCTTTTAACGGGAAATAGAGTTGGTAAATTTTTTGCGGATCCATCGCGAGGATATCCATGCTTATATCGAGTCCACGAAGTAAATGAAGAAGATACTAAGAAACTTCAAGCAATGGTAAATAATTTAACTAAAACTTATGGAGGAGATCAATACCAAAAACTATTCCAGTTAATCAATGGATTATATCCAAAAGGGTGGTATGCAACGAGCGGTGGCCATGCAGGATTAAAACTCGACCATTATTGTCACTGTACTTCCGAATTAAGAAGAGCCCCTGACATTGTAGTAGAACATGCGTTAGAAGTATGTTATGATAAAACTCCAACCGATCAAGAACTTCAAAAATTAGAAGCGGAAGTAGAAAAGAGAGCCGCTCAAATCAATGGCAAACAAAATCCAATTGAATGGTTTGTAAAAGATTTTCAACGAGCTTATCAAAAAAGAAGATAAAAAAGAATGGTTGAAAAACAAAATTATTAGTGGTATAGTATTTAGAGAAAGAAATACTAGGACAAAGGATACGATAAATTAACAATCGTTTGATAGAGAGTTCTTGTAGGTGGAAATAGAACAAACCATTAATTTATTACTCCCTTTTGAGTAGGATTATAAAAAGTAATCCCGGCATAAGTCGTTAAAAAAAGAAAGTAAAACCAAGGATGGTACCGTGCATCTGCACTCCTGTACTGTCCTTTTTTATTTGGAAAGGAGATTTGTATGAAAATAGAAGTTTTAAAACATGCATCCATTAAAATAGAAGATGAAAAAATTATTTATGTGGATCCCTATGATATTAACAGAGAATATCATGATGCCGATTATATATTTATTACACATGATCATTATGATCATTATGATCCATCATCCATTGAAAAAGTAAAAAAAGATAGTACAAAGTTAATAGTTCCAAAATGCCTTGAAGATAAAGATGCTTATATGGTAGTGGAACCCAATCAAGAATATATAATCGATAATATAATCTTTCAAACAGTCCCTTCCTATAATATTGAGAAAAAGTATCATCCAAAAGAAAAAGGATATGTTGGATATAATATAAAAATAAAAGGAGTTCGTTATTATGCAATGGGGGATACCGATCGAACACCGGAGGCAGAGGCTTTAGAAACCGATGTTTGTTTTGTACCAATCGGAGGTACCTTTACAATGGATGTAGAAGAAGCCGCTGCCTATATCAATGAAACAAATCCAAAACTAGTAATACCCATTCATTATGGTAAAATTGTTGGAGACCTTTCATTAGGAGAATTATTTCGCCAAAAAATAAAAAAAGAAATTAAAGTAATGTTATTAATAAAGGAGAATGAATTATGATAAATATTAAAGAAAACGAAAGACTAGAAATGTTAAATCACTCTTGTGCCCATTTAATGGCACAAGCTATACAACACTTATACCCACAAGCAAAATTTTGGGTAGGACCAGCTATTGAAGAAGGGTTCTATTATGATATTGACTTAGGGGATGAAGTCATTAAAGAAGAAGACTTAGAACGTATTGAACGTGAAATGAAAAAATGTGCCAAAGATGCCAAAAATATAATTAGACATGAATTAACCAAAGAAGAAGCACTTGAAAAGTTTAAAGACGATCCTTATAAAATTGATTTAATCTCTCGTATGGATGAAAATGAAACCGTTATTTCTTGTTACTCACAAGGAGATTTTACGGATTTATGTAGAGGACCACACGTAGCAAATACCAAAGAATTAAAATATTTCAAATTATTAAAGTTCTCAGGGGCTTACTGGAAAGGAGACTCTAATAATAAAATGCTTCAAAGAATTTATGGAGTATGTTTTGACAATCAAGAAGATTTAGATAACTGCTTAAAAGAAATTCAAGAAGCCAAAGAAAGAGATCATAGAAAAATTGGAAAAGAACAAGAATTATTTATGAACCATGAACTTGTAGGTTCTGGAATGCCTCTATGGTTACCAAATGGAGCAATTATTCGTAAACAATTAGAAAACTATATTTATGAAAAAGAACAAAAACTAGGATATTTACACGTATATACTCCATGCGTTGGAACAGTTGATTTATACAAAACATCTGGTCACTGGGATCACTACAAAGAAAATATGTTCCCAATGATGAAGGTAGATGAAGAAGAGTTCGTTCTTCGTCCAATGAATTGTCCACATCATATGTTAATTTATGGAAACAAACTACATTCTTATCGTGATTTACCAATTCGTATCGGAGAGTTCGCAACAGACTTCCGTTATGAAGCAAGTGGTGCCGTAAAAGGTCTAGAAAGAGTACGTTGCATGTGTCAAAATGATGCTCACCTTTTTGTAAGACCAGATCAAATTGGAGAAGAATTTAAAAAAGTAGTTAGCTTAATATTAGATGTTTATCATGATTTTGGTATTAAAGATTATAAATTCCGTTTGTCATTAAGAGATAAAGAAGATAAAGAAAAATACTTTGATGATGATCAAATGTGGGATGAAGCGGAAGCAAAACTTCGAGAAGTATTAAAAGATCTAGGAGTAGAATATTTTGAAGCAATTGGCGAAGCAGCCTTCTATGGACCAAAACTAGATGTAGAAGTAAAACCAGCAGTAGGCCCAGAAGTAACATTATCTACTTGTCAATTAGACTTCTTATTGCCAAGAAGATTTGAATTATCTTATATTGATTCTAACGGAGAAAAACAAACTCCAGTAGTATTACACAGAGCTATATTTGGAACATTCGATCGTTTCACAGCTTTCTTAATAGAAGAAACAAAAGGTGCTTTCCCAACTTGGCTAGCTCCAACACAAGTAAAAGTAATTCCAGTAAATCCAGAATATCAAGGAGACTATGGGGAAGAAGTTAATAATTTATTACTAGAAAATGGAGTTCGTTCTGAATTAGACAATCGTAATGAAAAACTTGGATATCGTTTAAGAGAAGCCCAAACTTCTAAAACTCCATATACATTAATTTTAGGAGATCAAGAAAAACAAGATAAAACAATTAGCTATCGTCTATATGGAGAAAAAGATACCACAACTCTACCACAAAAAGAGTTTATTCAATTAATCAAAAAAGAAATTGATGAAAAAAGATTAAGAGAAAAGCGATAATTATGTCGCTTTTTTTGTAAAGAATAAAAAAAAGAAAGAAAAATTTTGACAAACAATTAATTACATAATATACTGAATATAAGGTAAAATATAGTAAAGGGGATGCTAAAATGAAAGAAAGAAAAACCTTAATTATTGTATTAGTAGTACTATTAGTAGGATTACTAGGAGTAGGAGGATTTTTCTTAATGCAAAATAATCAAAATGCTAACAAGAAAGATCCAAAAACAGAGGAAAAAGAGAAAGAGAATAAAGGGAAAGAAGAAAAAACTCCTGAAACAGAAGTAAAATTATCACAAGAACAAATTACAATAGAGGATAATTCTCAACAAGCAATTTGTTTTGATGCAATTCGAAAAATGGGAGTAGAAGTATTTGAAGCAGATAAATATAAAACATATGAGAAAAAAAATGGAGCTTATTTCATAAACTTAAATCAATTTGCTTCTGACTTTGGATATGATATTTCTATCTTTAAAGGAGAAGATGGAACCGAGTGTAACAAAGAGTTATCAGGAGTATATTTTGATATTGATCATGTCTTAAGAGATGATTATGACGATGACGCTCCGGCTATCGTACCAATATTAGTGGGTTGCTCTCAAGCAGAATTACAACAACAACCACAACAATAAGTCTTCTAAAAAGAAGACTTTTTCT
>CAMNHK010000035.1 GCA_946539445.1 uncultured Caryophanales bacterium | reverse complement strand
AATACCTAAAATCGTAACAGCCGCCAACAATTCAATTAATGTAAAACCTTTATTATTTTTTCTCATAAAACACCTACTATATCTTATCCTACAATAAAATAGTAACTCATTTATAAAAAAAAGTAAATAAAAAAACCTATTACTAGGTTTAATCATTTTAATTTATAACCACATGATCCACAGAAATTATCCCCACGATTAGGAGACCCACAAATTGGACAAAAGTTAAGAACCTGTGTGTTAGTAGG
Organism: uncultured Caryophanales bacterium; assembly: GCA_946539445.1. Classification (GTDB taxonomy): domain Bacteria; phylum Bacillota_I; class Bacilli_A; order RF39; family UBA660; genus UBA3789. The sequence continues at coordinate 9,944 of CAMNHK010000035.1, read as the reverse complement.
AACTGATTGGCTACCTACACTAGCAACTACTGGAGTACTACCCATAGTTGGATTATTGTATTGAACATAACCATTACTGTTCGTAGTAATATAACCCTTATTAACATTCATCGTAAGGTTTCTTTGAATCTTAGACATACGATTAACAGTTTCAAAACAATATACAACCATAAATACATCAAATGCCAAAAATAATATAAACATAATACCACTACCACTCATTAATAATGCATCATAAGTAGTATGTAATATACAAGGCATAATAATACTTAATAATAAATTCTTTTTATAAAGAGATTGATTATTATTGATACTAGCAAGCTTTGCTCTTGCAAAATAATATCCCATAATAACAGCAAAGCAAGTATGACCAGGGATAGATAAAATAGCACGCAAAATAGCATTTCCAAATCCATATTGGAATACATACAAAATATTTTCAATACAAGCAAATCCTAAAGAAGCAAAAACAGAATATACAATAATATCATAAACTTCATCAAATTCTTTATTATTATATCCTCCTAATTTTGTAATAATCCATTTGAATCCTTCTTCCACCAAAGCAACAGAGATAAAAACATTAATATATAAAAGAATAAAATTATTTACTCCATCTGTTGGGAAGAAATTATCTAATAGTAACTCAACGAAAAGAATAGGTAAAACACTTAACATACCAAAACTAAACAATTTTGCTAGCAACCCAACCGGTTCATGATTAGCATCTTTTTTGTAAATAAAATAACATAAAGCTACAACCGGTAAAACAGCCGCAACAAACAAAATATCTCTGCCCATAAAAATCCACCTACAATCAATATCATTTAATAATAAATCACCACAATTGTCAATAAAATCAAAGAAAAGAAAATGTAAGTTTACAAAAAAAAAGCTCATAGAGCTTTTATTTTTCAGTAACAATTTTATAAGTATCTTTAATGATCATTAATTCCTCATTGGTTGGAACAACCCAAACATCAATCTTAGAAGATTTAGCACTAATAATACCTTCTTGTTTATCTTTATAACTTGCTATTTCAGAATTTGCTTTTTCATCTAATTTAATACCTAATGGTGCTAAACGCTTTAAGATCTCTGCTCTAGCAGCAATACCATTTTCTCCAACTCCAGCAGTCATAACAATAGCATCTACTTTTCCACCAAGTTCAATATAATAATCCGCAATATATTTAGCAACACGATCATTATACATATTCAAAGCTAAAATGGCTCTCTCATCTCCTGATTCAGCAGCATTTTCAACATCTCTACTATCACTAAATCCAGAAACACCTAATAAACCACTTTTCTTATTTAAAGCATTTGTTACATCCGCAATGGTTTCTCCAGATTCTTTGCAAACATATTCCAAAATAGAAGGATCAATAGATCCACTACGAGTACCCATCATTAATCCATCTAATGGAGTAAGTCCCATAGTAGTATCAAAGCATTTACCATCTTTAATAGCACTAATACTAGCTCCACTACCAATATGACAAATAATTAAATTAACATCGTCACGTCCTAATTTTTCTTTCATGACAGTTGTAATATACTTATGACTAGTTCCATGGAATCCATATTTACGTACTCCATATTTTAAATACCATTCATAAGGAACTGGATACATATAGTTTTCTTTTGGCATAGTTTGATGGAAAGCGGTATCATATACAGCAACCATTGGAACATTAGGCAATACTTCTTTTAAAGCTTTAATTCCAGCTAAATTACCTGGATGATGAAGGGTTGCAAATTTTGTCATATCAACAATATCTTGAATAACTTCATCGGTAATTAAAACAGAATCTTTATATTTTTCAGCACCATGTACAACACGATGTCCTACACCTTTAATCTCATCTAAAGATTCCACTACTTTATGCTCTAATAATTCATCTAATAATACTTGAACAGCATCATTATGATCTTTTAAATATTTAGCACTTTTAAATTTTTCTCCATTTACTTTTGTAGTCCAAAAACTATCTTCTAATCCAATTTTTTCAATATAACCACTAATCAAAACCTTTTCTTCTGGCATTTCAAACAATTGGAACTTAAGGGAACTACTTCCTGCATTTACACATAAAAATTTCATAAACTACTTCCTTTCAATCAACATTATATTACCAAACAAAAGAAAATAATTCAACAAAAGAAAAAAGAATAGATAAAGAATCTATTCTTTTATAACTATTTTTTCTTTTGTTTTCTTCCTCTATTAGAAGAATTATTTTGAGATTGATTAGAACGACTTTTTCCATTTTCAATTAAACGTTTTGTCATTTCACCGCCAACAAGTCCATTTTCTCGACTACTTGCATTAGCACCTAAATTAACACCAAATTCATTGGCAATCTCATATTTCATTTGCTCCGTAGATCGACTAACTTGTTTTTCTCTCGTATTTGATTTTTTTTGAGTTCTTTTTTTGGCCATATTTTTCACCTCCTATACAATAATAGGTTGTGAAAAAAAATGGTATTTAATACCTAGAATTATAAGAATTCACGGAATTCATCTTTTTGACTAGTAGTGGTCACTTTTATAGTATTCATAGTTTGAACAGCCTCTTCTACCATAGGCAAATAATCAAATTTATTCTCTTCTTCTACACAAGTTGCAAGATTAGGATTAATAACTGGATGCTTTGGAACAAAAACCGTGCAACAATCCTCATAAGGAATAATACTAGTTTCATAAGTATCAATCTTTCGAGCTAAATCAATTATTTCCAATTTATCCCAGCATACTACAGGTCTTAATATAGGCATATTGGTTACTTCATTAATAACAGACATACTAGACAAAGTTTGACTAGCAACTTGTCCAACACTCTCTCCATTGATTAATGCCAAACACTTATGTTTTTTTGCTAAACGGTCCGCTATACGATACATCATTCTTCTCATAATCGTAATCACATAATCTTCTCGACAATTTTTATAGATTTCTTCTTGAATAGGAGTAAAATTAACAACATGCAAACGAATAACATCCGTATAGGCAGATAGTTTTTCACATAATTGGATAACCTTATTTCTAGCCTCAATACTAGTATGAGGCATAGCTTCAAAATAAACCGCTTCTAAAACAATCCCCCTTTTCAAAGCTAAATATCCAGCAACCGGAGAATCAATTCCTCCAGAAAGCATAAGCAATCCCTTAGGTTGTGTTCCTACTGGATAACCTCCAGATCCTTGATAAGTATGATAATAGATATAAGTATTTTCTTCACGAATTTCAACTGTAATATGTAAATCCGGTTGATGAACATCTACATGAATATTTGGAATATTTTTTAAAAGCAAACCACCTAAAACACGATTATAATCTTGACTATGAATAGGAAAAGTTTTATCACTCCTACGAACATCTATTTTAAAACTAGAAAACCTCTCTTTTGAGATAACAGTTAATAATTCCTCTTGAATCTTAGAATCTTCGCTCTCTACAACATTAGCAACATGATAAGTATGAATACCAAAAATACGATCTACAATATGCTTAATATCTTCTAAATCTTTTTCATCAAACTCGATATACATGCGAGCACGATCTTTCGAAATTAAAACAGAATATCCCTCTAATTTATGACAAATATTATGATATAAAGTATTGATAAAAAAATTACGATTTCCTTTCTTCGTAGATAACTCTCCATATTTAATTAAAATAACTCGATTCATATAATCACCGCCACGCATATTTTAGCATAAAAACATAAAAAAAAACAACCATAGGTTGTTTATTTTTCAGGAACATATTCCTTCTTAGTACGATAGAATGTTTTTTGAACAACATCACATTCCTCTTTAATACTAGAAATAGAATAATAATCTCGATTAAAATCTTTATTAACACGAGAAACGATGTATAACTCTTCCCCATACGCATATCTTTCAACATTACTTGTTAAACAATTATACAATACTTTTTCTTCATCATCATCATTTGTTTTAGTTTCTGTCCAATCACCTACTTCATAGAATGTAACATCATTGTTTCCAGAAAAACTAGTATGTTCAATTAAATAATGATCACATTGAAAAGTAACATAATACGTATTTTCATCATATTCTGTCTTAGACTCAGAAGCAGAACAGTATCCTTCTCCAAATGGATTACGAATTTTTTTTGATAATTCTTCATCATATACTTCATCCAAATAAACAGTTTTATCACTATGAAAACTATTAGCATTATTCATAACAATTCTAGAAAAGGTAATTGCATTATTTTTCATAGTTTCCAATTTTTTACTCATAGGCTGTTTCGTAAGAGTATACCCTAAATAAGCAAATACAGCTAATAACACAACGATAACCGTTAAAACTTCAAATTTTCCAAATCCTTTATTATTTCTCATAGACACTCATCAACTTTCTATATATTTTTTCATCTACAACAGAAGTAACTTTAATAGAAATATCTAACGATTCTTTATAATTACCTTTGTAAAATGCTTTTTCAGCATCCATCAAACCTTTATCTACTTCTTCAAATTTATTTCGATAGCGATTTCCATAAACAATAGCTCTTTCCGCTAACTGAGCAGTTTTAACCATATCTCTTGTAGTATTATAAAGTTTTAATACTAAATCTCTTGCTGTATCAACTCTTGTATTTAAGACTTTAATCTCGATTGGTTTTTTCTCTAACTCTTTAATGACTTCCGCAATAGCTTCATTAGCCTCACTAAGTTGCACAAAATAACTATCGGTAATAACCGGCAAAGAGAATTCACGAATTTGATCTTTCGATATTTTTAAGAACTCCTGTATTTCTACCAATTGCTCTCGAGCACGAATTTCATCATCATACATATTTCCAAGAGATTTTAGTGCTTGATCGAAATCATCTTCCATAGTCGTCAATCGATTACTCAAATCTTCAATTTCTTCATTCAACATAGAATAAGGGGTAGATTTAGCTTCGTCTTTTGCAACTACTTTACGATAATCATCATTAATAACTACTAAAATCTTATTAACTTCATGAATAACAGAAATATCATCCTCGTTTAAATCATATAAATTCTTAATATCATCCAATTGATTATAAACATCTTGAACTAGTTCATTAGTCTTATCCAAACGCTTTTTAAAATCAACAATTGTCTCCTCATATAATTTACGAGATAGACGTTCTTTCTCATAATCCACAAATAAAGAATCATAATACTCAAGCATTGTCTTTAAATCAAACATAGATCCTTCGATATCTAATAACTTAGCTCGATCAATAATCTTATCAATATTTTTCTTCGATTCTTCGATATTATAATCAAGATTTAAGTAATCCAATACATAACCCTGATCGGTCATTTCTTTATAAAGAGATTGAACATCTTTCATACGATTCGGAATAACCTTATTAGCCATCAATAAAACATCTGGCAATTCCGTAATAATAATCTCAATATGATCAATCATAGTATCCAAAGCTTTACAAATATGAACAACTTCCGTATATTCATTAGCTTCCATTACTTTTTCAAAATCTAAAAATCTTCGTTCAATATTCTCTAACTGCATTTCAACAGCTTCTTGCATAAAATCAAAGACTTCGCGATGATCTTGAAATTCTTTATTAAGGCTTCTATATTTTGTCTTTAATTTCGTAACAATAGCACGATATTTTTCTTCACTTAAAGTAATATCTTTGATCTCTTCCAATAAATGTTCTGCAGCTTCACGAACTTTATAAATCTCAATTTCCGCTTTCGCGATACGATAACCACAAGATTTATAATCTCTTTTTTCAACAAAAACATCCAAATCAATTAACATATCATCAATAATAGTTAATCGTCTTTCTTTGATATCAGTGAATTTTTCTTGCCAACGGTTGTACTTTTCTTCTAACTTATCATTTTTAATAATTGGCTCTACCTTTGATAATTCAACAAGTACAGGAGTAGACGCAACCATATTTCGTTGAACTTCCAAATTCTTTACCTTATTTTGATAATATTTCAACTCAGCCTTTTTAACAAAGTGAAGAATCACAATAACAATAATAAGTGCAATAACAACAGCAGATCCAATAATAAGAAATTGTCCTTGCATAACTTCACCTCTACTCTCACTATATATTCTACCATAACTGAGAAACAATTTTCTACAATTTCCTAAAATATTATGTTTTTTTTCAAAAAACAAGAGAATTTCTTGACAGATCAATGGTTTTAACATATAATTAGAAATGCAAATTCCTTGAAACAGCAGGTTTAGAATATTTTAAAGTGTTTTTCACCAAAAAGTAGCGATTTAGGCTGTTTAGTGAAAGAAAAACTCCCTAAGATATGACTAAACTATTCGAGTGACTTTGTAATACAAAGAAAGGAGAATCATATAATGGCAAGATATACAGGACCAAGTTATAAGCAAGCTCGTCATGTTGGTTTTTCAGTTACTGAAACAGGAAAAGAACTAGCAAGACGTCCATACGGACCAGGACAACATGGACAAGACCGTAAAGGAAAATTATCAGACTACGGAACACAATTAAAAGAAAAACAAAAAGTTCGTTTTATGTATGGATTAAACGAAAGACAATTTAGAAAGACTTTCGAAGAAGCTGCTAAAATGAAAGGTATCCAAGGTGATAACTTTCTAAGATTACTAGAATCTAGATTAGATAACTTAGTATTTAGAACAGGATTTGCATCTACTCGTCGTGGAGCTAGACAATTAGTTAACCATGGACACGTTACTGTAAATGGAAAGAAAGTTGATATTCCATCATACAGATGTAAACCTGGAGATGTAATCGCTATGAAAGAAGACGATAAGAACTTAAAAGTAGTAGCTGAATCTCTAGCAAAAGTATCTAAGAGAGTTGAATTCATTACTTACGATGAAGGAAAAATGGAAACAACTTATGTTAGATTACCTGAAAGAAATGAGCTTAATGCAGATATCGATGAAGCATTAATCGTTGAATTCTATAATAAATAAAAAGAAAAACCTCATATGAGGTTTTTTTTTGCTCTTTTAAGGTTTCACTAAAACATTATCTCTTGTTAGAAAAGAATTCTGTCTTGTTGCATCTGCCCCAACCTTAGTAACAATCCATTCTACATCATCACTGTTTTTTACATATATTTTTTGTGTAGATGAGAAAGGTCCCATTGTACTCCATCCAACAGCCCCCTTTCCAAACAGTCCATCATAAGAAGTTACCTGATCAAAATCAAATCTCGATAAATCAAGTACAAAGTTAGGATTAGCGTTACCAACTCCACCAAACATATTTTCCATATTTGTCACTTTAGAAGTGTTAAATTTATCTCCTAAATCCAAGGTGAAATTAGGATTACAAAAACCTACAAAACTAAACATTCTCTTCATATTCGTAACTTTGGATGTATCAAATTTATCTCCTAAATCCAAAGTGAATTGAGTAGCAACTCCCGTCGGAAAGTTATAAGCAATAAAATCAAACATACTTTCCATGTTTGTAACATTAGAGGTATCAAATTTATCTCCTAAATCTAAGGTGAAATTAGGATTCATAGCCCCAGTTTTTTCCGAAAACATAGACTTCATATTCGTAACTTTAGAGGTATCAAATTTATCTCCCAAATCCAAGGTAAACACTTCACTTTTTGGGGCAAAATTATAAAACATATAACTCATGTTCGTTACATTGGATGTATCAAATTTATCCCCTAAATCTAAGGTGAAAACCGGGGAATCTGAAATAGATTGCATAAACATTGCACTCATATTCGTAACCTTAGAGGTATCAAACCTATCACCTAAATCTAAAGTAACAACTAAACTTCTTGTAGCAAAAGATTCAAACATACAATACATATTCGTTACATTCGAAGTATCAAACTTATCGCCTAAATCCAAAGTAAACACTTCACTTTTATGACCACAAGCTTCAAACATTCTACTCATATCCGTAACTTTAGAAGTATCAAAATTTAAACCTAAATCTAAAGTAAAATTGTCAGCATACTGCCCAGTCATGTAAAACATACTTTTCATAGTTGTTACTTGACTCGTATCAAATTGATCTCCTAAATCGAGAGTAAATACAGGACTGTTTTCTCCACATGATTGAAACATATTTGACATATTAGTTACTTGACTCGTATTAAACTGATCTCCTAAATTAAGAGTATAGGATGTAGAAGTATTACCACTATAGTAAAACATGCCTTCCATAGTTGTTACTTGACTTGTATCAAATTTATCTCCTAAATCAAGAGTAAATACTGTACTTTTAAATCCTGTACGATCAAACATCCAAGCCATATCGGTTACCTTACTAGTATCAAAATTTGGTCCTAAATCTAAAGTAAATACAGGACTGTTATATCCAGTATAAAAAAACATATCAAACATATTGGTTACATTAGATGTATCAAAATGATCTCCTAAATCCAAAGTAAACACTTGACTATTGGATCCTAATTTTGCAAACATTTCAGACATATTCGTAACCAAAGAAGTATCTAAATTATCAATTCCAATTAATTCGTCTACTCCAGTTAAATCATAAAATAACCAACTACTATCTGGATTGGCATATAAATGTCCATTTCCTTGAATTATCAGATCATATTTGGTATTATCTTCCGAATTAGGAGTAACATAAGCCATTACATCTCCGTTATGAATATCTCCTATATCCCAACTTTCAATAGCGTCTGCCGGCGGATTTAATTCATTCTCTAAAGTAATGGTTTTTATATTTGCCTTATAAGTACTACTTCGAAAAGCAGAAGTATCATTCTCATTTGTTACCCCTATAACAGCCATTCTATCTCTTGGATTTGCTTCCTCACCCGCTTGAACATAAACAACATCTAACTGAAAAGAAATAGAACCATCATTTTGAGGAAGATCCTCTGGATTAATATCCGTTCGATATTCTACATGTACCCGATAAACTTCCGTCGTTCCAGCTTTTAATAACTGATGTTCCTGGATAGGTGCAAAATCATCATAAGTTAAACTCCATTTTAAAAATGAAGGAGCTTCATAATTGACATCATTATTTAGGATAAACGTAAATCCATCAATCATCGCATCAATAGTACCTTCATTGACCACATCAACTAAAAAATCATAGTAGTCACCTGGTTTTTCAAGAGTTATATCAAAAGACAAAGATGTAGGTGTATTAATAACAGTTTCAGTATTGGGAGTAATAGAACCTTCCGTTTCTTCAATAGTATCAAAATGAATATTCCAAGTTGCATGATCAATAGTCGCAACTCCATTGATTCCTAAATCAGAGCTCAACAAGGCATACCCTATTCCCATTCCAAATAACAATAAAATTAAAATAAAAATACTATTTGTACGTCTTCTATTATAGTACATAAAACCACCACGCTTTTATTCTTTATCGAAATAAATTCGCTTAAGAAACCACTTTTCAAACTTTTTTTCATCTTCTAAAATTTGCTGATTCTTTTCATCCAACAAATCTAAACTATCAAATACTTTCCCATTTTGAATAATTAAAATACAAGAATTATATTTAATCATAGGATAAAACTTAGTTCCTTTAAACTCACCAAAAGAAATGATTAAAAACTGAGTAGAATACTTTTCTTCAAATAAATCTATCAATTCTTCAACACGATTAAAATTAGAATTACTACCAGATACATACAAAATAAAAGTTTTATCATCTATTTTTTCCAGTTCCTCACCTGTAATTTCTTCGTGGTAAAAATCTTCTTCTTTTTTCTCATAATAATCGCTAGATAAATAAACTTTTTTTTGAGTAAAATGACAAATTACTAGAATACATACTACAAAAATAATAAACAAGATGGTAAACATAATAATCTTTTTTTTCATAATACTCCACCCTATAATAAATTTTATCATGAGAAAAAAAGAATTACAAATAAAAAGAGTTATATTTCAAACTCTTCATATTGACAATTATCAATAAATCCA
>CAMNHK010000034.1 GCA_946539445.1 uncultured Caryophanales bacterium | reverse complement strand
TTTTAAACATATCTTTTTCAGGATTTGTCTTAGAAATCATAACACCTTTATAAGTAGATAGCTCTGCTCTATGTCCTTCATCTAAGATTCCTTCTGGTGTAATATTCGTTAAAAGAATAATATTTTTTTCTGTATAAACGGTATAATGTAATACAATTGGTCCATGAACTTTTTTGAATAATTCATCGGTTGGTAATTGTAATTCATAACTTATCGTATTATTCTTTTCATCACGTTTTACTTCTTTTCCTAAAAAAGTACCTTTTCGTAATTCTGGATAATAATTAAATGTTAATTTTTTATAAGCTAACATATTATATTTTCTTACAGATCTTTCTTTTTTTCTAAAATCATTTTCATCTAAATATTCAAATATATAGTTTGTCTTCATATATATTCAACCCCCTAAATTGTACAGCCCCTCTTCTGTACCCTTCATATGTATACATATTATAACACAAAGGGCCTTAAAAGTCAAATAATTTCTTGATATTACAAGAAAAAAAAGCGTATATTGTACGCTTTTTATTCTACATTCTTACGTATTGATATCCAGTCTCTTCATATGAAGTGTTTGCTAAGGCTGCTACATAGGCATCTACAGCATCTTCATTGCTGATTGGATTACCATCTCCATCAAATGGAGTATATCCTGCTGGATATTCAACTGATGCTCCTCCACCGATATCTTCAACGTATCCAGTTGATCCACCATCCGTTGATGGATTAGATGGTTGTGCTGGTTCTGCTGGTTGAGCAGGAGCAGCAGGTTCTTGTGGAGCTGGTGCTACTGGTTGAGCAGGAGCAGTATCCATTCTAGCATCAAAAGCAGCTCCAGTAACGTTAGGATCTGGTAATGGCTCATTTGTTTGATCTCCTGTAGGGTCAGTCGTAATATGCTCAACTGAGTCATTTAAATTACCATTTCCATCTTGATGTTCATCATCAAAATGAACATTATGGTCTCCAAAATCTGATTCATTTACTGGTTTATCATTTCCAGGGTTAGAATCATGATTTTGCTCAATTTGTTCATTAGCATCTTCAATTTTGTCTTGTAAATCTTGCTCTTCTTGCTCGATTTGTTGACGAATTTCTTCTGCTTGACGGTCTGCTTCTTCTTGAAGTCTTTGTCTTTCTCTTTCGGCTTCTTCTTCCGCTCTACGTCTTTCTTCTTCGTTTTGACGATCAATTTCTTCATCAATTTTTTGACGTTCTTCATCCGGAATTTCTGCTTCAATTCTTTCTTCTTCTACTCTTGTTGTAGTTTCTGTTTCTGTCCAAGTTTTGGTTTCTGTCCAAGTTTCTGTAGTTGTATAAGTTCCACCAACGTAAGCCCATCTTCCATGCATATTTACTTCTCTTTGGAAAGCATCTAATTGTGATAAATCTCTATGTGCATCATCAATTACATATTCACCACGAGCTACTAATTCTTTGATAATAGCATTTCTATATTGTTCATATAGTGGGTTTGTATTATCTTCTGGACAGCATCCAAGAGTAATCGTTTCAATTCTCTTGAAAGTAGCGTTTGCTACATTACATAATCCTAAATCATTTAAGAAATCAACTTCTGTATCTCCTAAAGTATAATCTACTTCAAGATTTTGGAACATAATTTCTGCTGCTGCGATCATAGGAGTTACTGATAATTTATATGGCTCTAAATCAGCCCATTTATCAGCATGAGAAATACCTTCTGTTCTTTCAGCAGTTCCAATTGGGAAATCTGCTCTTACAGCATCATAGAAAGCTTTTACTTTTCCTAATTTGTCTTCTCCTGTTGCTTCTTTAGCAGCTAAGAATAATTGATGGTATCTTGTATAGAAAGCTTTTCCTTCTTCTGATTCAATGATAGTTGACATATCTACTGGATGTTCACTTGTTTCAATGACATGAGCTCCCATTAATTGTAAAGTTGCATTTTTATAATCACGTGTCATTTTATCAGCATGAATTTCTGCTCCATTAAAGATAGCACGAATTTGTTCTTTTGTATATCCATTATAAGCTTGTTGTAAAGCTACGATTTCATCGAATGATAAAGCAGCTCTAATGTCTTTACCTTCTTCCATATGAGCAGCAGCAAATGGCCCATTGAAATAAGTAAGAGCTGTATGTAGATTTGACATAGCTGTTTTTTGTGTTTGATTGTTTGTTACTTGTAGCAATTCCTCAAATGTGTAATCATTATAATAATCATTATTACCATAAACTAATTCTCTCTGACCACCTAATACGATTGTATTTGGATCTTGTGTTGGAGTTGGTTGCATTGTTTCAATTGTTGCTAAATTGCTATTTAACATTTGACCTTCTTTTGACTTTCTGTTAGCACAAGATGCTAATCCTAATGTCATTAATACGGCAAGTGAAATCGCTGTTAATTTAACTCCAAGTCTACTCTTTTTAAACTTGTTGTACATTCTTTGGAAGAATCCAGCAATACCTTTTTTCTCTTCTTTTTTCTTATCAGGTCTAATATCTGCTTCGATTTCTGCATCAATTGCTGGCATATCCGTTTTTTTCTCTTCTGAAACTGTTTCGTCCTTTTTAACTGCTTTAGCAGCTACAGGAGCAGCAGCTGCTACTGGAGTAGCTACTCTTTTTGCTTCTTTTGCTTCTTTAGATACTTCTTTAACTGGAACATATGCTTTTGTCTTTTCTTCTTTTTTTGCTGGAGTAGTTTCTGCAACTACACGTTTCATTTCATGATCAATTACATCTTCAGCTTCTGCTTTTGTAATTAATTCATGAGAAACATATTTTCCAAAATTCTTTTCAAATTCTTTAGCGGTTACAACATGTATGATTTCACGATTAATCATTTCTTTAAATGCATCACGTGAAGTAATCTTTCTTTCTTTAATAACAATTTCACAGGCATCTATTCCACCTTCATAAGTGGTATTTGCTACTGTTCCATCATTGTAGAAAATGCAAGCTCTTTTCTCAATTCTTCCATTTTCTTTAAATTTGTAAAATACAATATTGGCTATTCTTTTACCTTTCATATTTTAACCCCCTACTTTAATTTTTTGTTACCAGTATAAGTCCAACCAGCATCTAATAATGATTTATCATTATATTTGCTCCATTTTAGTTCTGTTCTTTTAGATTCTAAAATACTTCTGGCCTTTGTACTTTGATAACAAACATCTCCATATAATGGTTCTGTTCTAGTTGCTTTTTCTGTTACTGTGATTGTTCCATAAATTGGAATTGTCTTGTATACATATTCTCCACAACTTGCAGATGCTTCTGTCTCTGTTGTAACTTCTTCAGATGTTTCTGTAGTGCTTGTAATTTCTCCTGGTGTTACCGTTGTAGAAGTTACAGAATCTAGACCACCTGTATAGGTATAGGAATCATAATAATAATTTGGTAATGTAGTACAACTTTCACCACAAGCGCTGTAGTCAGCTCCTACAAATTCATAGTGAGTAGATGCTCCATCACTTGGTGGATTCGAATAACTTGCACGTCCGTTATATACCCAACCTCCCCAACTGTGAACGGTTGTTGCCGTTATGGTATTAACTTGTGTGTAAGTTGTTGTGGTTGTTGTTGCATAGATTCTTCTATTGATAATTACATAGTTATATTTTGAACATGCAATTTGTTTATAAGAACCTGTTTGAACGACTACATCTCTTTGTTTTGCATATGATCTATCATATGTACCAATTTTTTCTTTTCTCTTATAGATTTGTAATTTTGCTAAACATGTTAAGTCTTGTTCATTACAATTTACTTCTTGAGTAGCACAATCTGTTTTGCTCCATTCTGTCCATGGTGACCATTCTGAAACTTTTGCAGGTACTACTTTTTGATATTCGTAAACATATTCTTTTTCTGCTTCACATGATTTTTTGTATTCTGCTTCTGTAACTACTTTACCGTTTTTATCGTAGTATTTTCCATCGTAGAATACACAATAATGTGGATCTTCAATTCCGCATGATTTTTTATAATCAGCTTCTGAAACTACATTTCCATCTTTATCGTAGTATTTATTATTATAGAATACACAATAATGATGATCTTCAATACCACATGATACTTTATATTCTTGCTCTGATACAACGTTTCCAGCTCTATCATAGAATTTTCCTTCATAGATTACACAATAATGTGGATCTACAATACCACAAGATCTCTTAAATTCTGCTTCTGTTGCAACTTGTCCATCTTTATCGTAGTATTTACCACCTTTGTATGCACATTTTGGATTTTCTGGTACCACTGGTGTTGGATCTTCAGGAGGTGTATAGATTCCTCCCTCAATTGTTCCTTTGATTGGAACATAAGGATTAACGGTTGATCCTTTTACAGGTACATCTGTTTTCTTTTGACAAATGTCCTTTTCGCAGTAGCTGTAACATCCTAAGTGTACTAAAATATAGTCTTCTTTTTCACTATCTTTTAAATTTACTTTTAAGATGTACTCATCTGCTAATTTTGTTATTTTTACATAACTCTTTTCTACATCACATGCTTTGTTGTTTTTATCAATTAGAGGTGTAATGATTTTCTTACCAATCATATCGCTTAATGTCATTTGATTGTATTCACCAACATTCTTTGGTAAACGATCGGTTGTATAGTAAGCGATAGCGGCTTCTTTCATACGATCTAAGTTGTCAGCAAAGATTTGTGACGTTAATGCACTTAGTCCTTTAATTTCACAAGTGCCATTCGAACAGTTGCTTCCATTATTCGAATTATTTTTGTTAATTACAGGTGAAATAAACTTAGGCAATAACCAGATTAACAAAAATACAAATATTATTACTAATATTAGTTTCAATATGAAATTTCTTAATGGAAACCCTCTTCTTTCATATTCTTCTGTGTACATATTCCGACTCCCCTCTGTTCACATGTACCGTTTATTCTATCACGGAGAGCCTTATTTGTCAATATACTTTCGAAGTTCTACAATTGTTTGCCCACTATTAAAATTGTCGATCTTGTAGGAATCGACAATCTTATTTTTCTTTAATATTTCTTGTGTTTTTTTCTTTAAAATCCCGGACCCATTTCCATGAATAATGATTATTTTATCATTTTTGCATCGATAATTATCTTCTATAAATTCATTGATTAGAATGGCTGCATAATCCCGATCTAATCCGTGTAAATCTAGCGTTGGTAAATTACTATATAGCTTGATCATAGTCTAATACTTCGGAAAGCATTGGAATGGAATATCTAGATCCAACTCTTGTTACCGAAATGGCTCCTGTTATTGATGCTAAATGAATGGCTTCTTTTAATGGGTAGTGATTTCCTATAAAGTAGGTAAAAGCTCCGTGGAAAATGTCTCCAGCTCCTGTCGAATCTAAGGCTTTTACGTGAACACTTGGTATTATTTGATATACTCCGTCAATAATGGTAAATGATCCGGACGCTTCTAGAGTAATAATAATATTGGTTTGAAAGTATGCTTGCATTTCTTGGTGAATTTGTGTTAATAATGGAATATTGGTATTATCAATTTTTTTACCGGTAAATTCTTCGGCATAATCTTTGGAACATACCACATAAGTTACTTTTTTTCCTAAAGCTTTGGTATCTTCATTTAGTCTTCCAGCATCTAATACACTAATGGCATTTGGATTATTATCTAGTACTTCATGTGCTGTTTCCGGATGTTCTCCATCAATTAATATTACATCTGCTTTATCCGTAATCGTTTGAGATAATTTACGAATTGGATCTTTTTTAGAAGATAGAATAGTTCTAGAACCGTTACTCATGTTCGCTATAATGTAACTGCTAGTTGTTTGATGCCCTTTTCTTCTTTCTAAGTATTTTATATTCGCTCCAATTAGTAGAAAATCATTTACTACTCTTTCTCCATAATAATCATCTCCCACTACAGATGCAATGGTTACGTCCATTCCCCATTTAGCTAACAAGTAAGCACCATTGGAAGCAGGACCTCCGCCACACTCTATGTGAGTTGATATACGATATTTTACATTTTCTATTGGATATTCTTTTAATGGTAATGTTGTATCAAATGTTGAGTGCCCTACACATATTACTTTCATACTTTCACCTTCTCACTTAAATTATAACAAATATCTTTTTGATGGAATCTTGTTTTTCTTTCTTATTTTGTCAATTTACAATGCTTTTTCTTTTTTATTATTAGAATTATGATACCTATTATTCCTATTATTCCACCAATAATATAGAGTATGTTGTTCTTTAATACTTCGAGTAGCGTTGGTTTAATTTCTTCTTTTATTATTATAGTATCGATTCCTAATTGTTCCTCATTATAATAATATTCGATTGTACCTATTTCTTTTTTTGAATGATAGTCAAGAACTTCGGGTATTTTATAAACGATTTTCCAAAGTTCTGGATTATAATCATTGGGTAGATATTTTACTATTGTTTGTTTGCTTTTAATATCTACATGATCAATGGTGGATTTTACGACGGGAATTGTTTTTAGCAATTCTCCTTTTTTTAATAAAACTTTATCACTATAATTCTCGTCTAAATAGTTTATGATGGCTAGTCCATCTTGGATGTGATAGCAGTCATTTGTTTGTTCAGCACCCGTTGTAATCGATATAATTTCATGATTATTACTATCAAATATTTCAGCTAAGGCATATCCGGCTTCTCCGGTTGCTCCAGTTTTGGCACCTTTTATGCGAGTTGTATCTAAGTTTAGACGTTCAGAATACATTTTAACGGAACTGTAAATTTCTTTTCCATCTACTAATGTATATTGTTTCATGGTGAATATTTGCTTAAACGTCTCATTTTTTAAAGCATATTTTAGTAGAATTAATATATCTTCTAATGTTGCTTTATTATCAATATCGTCCATTCCTATTGGATTTGTGAAATGAGTATTTTTTAACCCTATCTCTTCTCCTTTTTGATTCATTTTATAAACAAAAGCTTCGACACTTCCAGCTTTATCGATAGCGAGAGACGTTACTGCGTCAGCTGCGGAAGACATTAGTGTTGCTACTAATAAGTCTTGTTCGGTATAGGAATGATTTGCTTGTAACTTTATTTTATAGGCATCCCATGGTACTTTCTTTAACATTTCGTTTGTTACTAATATCATTCTCTCTGGTTGATAATCTTCTTCTAACACCACAATGGTCGACATAATTTTTGTAAGAGAGGCTATAGCAGTATTTTCTTTTTCTCCTTGAGCAAATAAGACTTTCTCTTCTTTTGTATCATAAACAATATACTTTGGAGAATGCAATTCAATAGCAAAACAAGAAATGGGAAATAATAAAATGCTAATAAGTAGTAATCCTTTTTTCATGTTTCTACCTCCTACATTAAAACTATATCTTACTTTTCAAAAAATGAAAAGAAAAAACTCTCAATTGAGAGTTTCTATTCTATTGTTGCTGGTATGGATGAAAAACACTTTCCATCTTTTACTACATCATCTTTATTTTCACATAGATTTTTTGACATATATGGATAACAACCAAACTCAACGTTTAAATCTATTCCAAATTGATAAGATGTACTTATTACCAACCCATAATGTTCTGGATCACTACAACCTTTATTAAAGCCTTTTTGTTCTTCTAAATAACATTTTCCATTATTGGCTATATACCCATTGCATTTATTATCATCGGTTAATTTTATTTCTCCATAATAGCAATTTTGTCCGATTAATTGTCCTTCTACGACTACTTTTTCTCCACCAACTTCAATTTCTTTTGAATCACATATATCAATTTCTTTTACTACTTTGGATTGGTCTAAATCATAACACATTCCTTTCGATTTACTTTGATCCTTACGTTCATATGTTCCTTTTGGACATTCAGCTTTGTCTTTAAACTCTGTTATTCTTTCACAATCTTTTCCATTTAATGTATAACCCTCTGGGCAATGATAAGATTTCTCTTTTTTCCAAGATGCTATTAATGTTGTGTCATGACAGTCTAGTATGGAATCATCTTTGATAATTGTGTTATCTTGGTTAATCCACGATACAAATTGATATCCTTCTCTTTGCGTTTCTGGCAATTGAATCTTTGAACCACATTCATATTCCATCATCTCAACAGCTGTACCACCATTACTATCAAAGGTAATGGTTATTTTGTTGGAATCTTTTGTTTCTTCTTTTTTGGATTCTTTCTCTTCTTTCTTTTCCTTTTCTTCTTTTTGTTCTCTTTCTTCTGCATTTTCCTTTTGAACTCTTCGGTTAGTTATAGCCGTTCCGATAAACCAACCTAACCCCACAATCATTAATACACCCATTATAGCGCATATCACAATAACGATTTTATTTTTCATTCTTTACACTCCTTCTATTTTCATTATAGTAAAATTTTTTTATTTGAAAAGATATTTTTTCTATTTTTTTATCAAAGCAACTCCACCATAAGGAGTTAGATAATTCGGTTTGGAATTATTATGGGAATATACTATTCCTGATTCTTCATATTCGGGTGGTACCCAAATATATCCATTTTTATTGGTACGATTGATGGTAATAAAGGCTTTTTTTTCTTTTCCAATTCTCTCAAAGCAGAAATAGTCTGGATTAATATAACGGATTCTTGTTTTGGCTTTTTCTAAAAATGATTCTTGTTTTCGAATCCTTCCAATCTCTTTCACAAATTGAATTAAATCCTCATCTTCCTTCATCCAAGGATATGGTTTTCGGTTCAGAAGATTTCCAAGTCCTTGTATCCCTGCTTCATCTCCATAAAATATAGAAATGTTTCCCGGCAAAAAGCATAAGGTAAATAAATAACTTTTTACTAGTTCTCTGGCTTTTTCATACTCTTCTTTTGAGAGAATTTGCTTTTTTAAATATTCATGATTTTCATTGTTAACATCCCATGCCCATTTGGTATTAGGATTAAACCCTTGATACCCAAATATTTGTATGATTCTTGATATATCATGGGTAGAGGTAAAGTTCATGAAACTTTGAATGCTTTCTTCTGGTAAATCTCTTACTATTTCTTCCATAACTCTTTTTAGTTTTTCAACGTCAGCATAACGATAATAACGAATTAAGGCATCCATCATGGTATAGTTCATTACACTATCTAGTCCTTTTCCAGATTCTAAATAACCTCGATTCATTTTCATTGGATTTTCCCATACTTCTCCTAAAATAAAGCCATCTTTTTTGTTTCTTTTTACGGCTTTTCTGATTTCTTCTATGAAATCATCTCGTAGATCATCGGCTACGTCTAGTCTTAATCCATCGATTCCTAGCCGAAACCACTGGTCAATTACTCCATCCTTGCCTGTTATAAATTCCTTCCATTTGGGATCTTCTCCATTACAGACTGGTAAATTTTTATTTCCCCACCAATATTGAAAGTTATTTCCTTCTTTTTTATAAAAGGATGAATAAGGACTTTCTGTACTTTGATAAGCTCCTAAACTTGGGTAAGATCCATATTCATTATAATAAAGACTATCATTTCCGGTGTGATTGAATACGGCATCTAGTATTACTTTCATTCCTCTTTGATGAGCTTTTCTACATAATTCTTTTAAATCTTCTTTACAACCTACATAAGGATCAATTTCTAAATAATCTCCTGTGTCATAACGATGATTCGATTGGCTTTTTACAATGGGACTTAAATATAGAATAGATACTCCTAAACTTTTGATATAGTCTAATTTTTGAATGATTCCTCTTAAATCTCCTCCATAATAATCCGTATTCCATAATCCTTCTTTGTCAGGTCCAAGAACTGGTTCTTCTTCTATACTATTATGAAGATGACGATGAGGAAGAATCTCTTTTTTCTTTTCTCCTCTGGCAAATCGATCTACAAAAATATGGTACATTATTTTTCCTTTCGCCCAATCAGGAACGGAAAAATTTACGGATAATTTATACGGAGTATTGTCTATATCTTTTACTTCACAGTAGATTCCTTCTTTTTTATAAGAAAAATAGTAGGAATATATGGCTTTAGTTTCTAAATAAAATGTGTTTTCAAAAATAGCATAGCCATTTTCTTTTCTTTGAAAAGGCAGATAAATACTTTTACCTTTTATAAAATGAATATATACATTATCAATCCAACCTTCGGATGTTGGTATTTGAATCGTTACCTTCATTTTTTCCCCATTTGCTTCTTTTTGGATTGGTGTTATTTGAAAATGAATTTTTTCCATCTATAAACCTCCTAATCCTATTCTATATATAGAATACCATAAAATAAAAAAGAAGACTAGTTCTCTTCTTTTTTACATATGGGTTTGTTCTATTTTTAATCGTAATAATTCTTCCATTTTTGTGGGCTAGCCATGGAT
>CAMNHK010000033.1 GCA_946539445.1 uncultured Caryophanales bacterium | reverse complement strand
CGGAAGTAGCTCCTATTACTCCAACTGTAGAAGTAGCGCCTATTACTCCAACTGTAGAAGTAGCGCCTATTACTCCAACTGTGGAAGGTTATACTACTGAGGTTGCTCCTTCTTCTGAGGCACCTTTGGAAGGTTATACTACTGAGGTTGCTCCTTCTTCTGAGGCACCTTTGGAAGGTTATACTACTGAGGTTGCTCAAGAACCAACGATTTATGAAGAAACCCCTGTTGTAGATAGTAATTCATCTGTTAGTGAGGCTACTCCTATTACAGAAGATGCTTATTCAGAACAGCCTACGATATATGAAGAGATTCCTTCTGATGATACTGCTGTGGAGGCAGATGCACCAATTATGTCTTTGAATGATGTTCCCGAGGAAGAGGCTCCAATTATGTCCTTGAATGATGTTCCCGAGGAAGAGGCTCCAATTATGTCCTTGAATGATGTTCCTGATGAAGAATCAGCTATTCCAACCATTGATAGTTTGGGGCAAGATAATCCTTTGAATGTTCCTTTGGTACCAACTGTTGCTGTACCAGATAGTAATGTGGACATTCCTGCATTACCAACTGTAGAAGCAGAAGGAGCTAATCCTGAGGTTATTCTTCCGACTGTTACTGCCTAAAATAAAAACAACTTTAAAAGTTGTTTTTTTTTATTCCATTTCTTCTACTATTTTAAGTATGTCATCATTTATCGCTTCTACACTTCTTAGATGATTATCTCGAATGCATTCTACTCTATCCCAGTTGTAAAGTTCTGCTAATTCTATATAAGCTTCTTCTGCATGTTTTAAATGATCTACTGATTTTTCATGTTCATCAATGTTCGTTCGATTCTTTCTTAATTCCAATGATATTTCATAGGGAACATGTAAGAAAATCGTTTTATCTGGCTTTGGTAATTGAAGTAACCAGTATTCTAACTTATCAATCCATTGATACATATCAAAGCGTTCATCTTTATCGTGAATTTTACTTCCTTGATGAGCTAAATTTGAAGTTGTATAACGATCTAGTATTACAAAATAATCTTTATTTAAATACTCTTGGATTTTTGGTAAATTGTATTTACGGTCGGCTGCATAATATAGGCAGACTACTCTTGGATCTACATTTACGGCTCCTTCCGTAAATACACTATTTCCGATTTCTGGTTTTCCTAAATAATCTCCCCCAACAATTTTTCCAGTTGGAGTATCATACATTGGAAACTCAAAGCGAATACATTTCTTTCCTTTTTCTTTTAATCTTTTTTCAAGTAATCTTGTTTGTGTTTCTTTTCCAGAACAGTCCGTTCCTTCTACTACAATAATTTTTCCGGCCATAGTTATTCTCCTATCTTGACTCTATTTTTACTTCAAAAGAAGTATGATTGCTGTTGGCTTTATACTTTTTATCAATCCACATACGAATAGTTTTCTTACTTTCTTTTTTGGAAATTGTTCCAGTATAAATAATGAATCCTCCATCTTCTTTTT
The DNA here is from genome assembly GCA_946539445.1 of uncultured Caryophanales bacterium. Lineage (GTDB taxonomy): Bacteria > Bacillota_I > Bacilli_A > RF39 > UBA660 > UBA3789. Next base: position 11,193 of record CAMNHK010000033.1, on the reverse strand, counting down.
CTTCCATTTGATTCAGTGTTCCTGAAATGTTTCCTTCTTTCGATTCAAAGGTAAAGTGAATGTATGAGGTATCAATCTGATTCGTTAAGGGATATAGTACTACCTCATAGGTTTGCTTTTCGTTTCCACTTACTTCAAAAGAAATTCCTTGTTCATTGAATTTGCTTTGACCTTTGCGATTCGTCATCTTTTGAAGATTGGATATTTTTAACATATCGGTTGTATTCTTATTATTAAAAGATATGTAACTGGTTGTTAAAGTATTTAGTTTTGGTTCTAGTAAATTGGTTTGAAAAACAAAGTAACTTAATAGAAGTACCATTGTTACTAATACTAGGCAACTACTTGTTGAAAGAATGGTTTGCTTTTTTTTGCTTGCTTTTTTTGTTTGGTTTTTCTTTTCCATTTTTCTTACCTCTCTTTTATCTTATCAAATTTTTTAAAATTAGACAACTGTAAGAAAAAATAAGTGTTTTTTAGACACTTATTTTATTTTCTTTATCAAATGGGACTAATAGGCATTTTCTACTGGCTAAAAAGTCACACATATGGACAAAATTTTGATACTTAGTCTGTGGTTTTTCTAAGACTTCTTCTCCATTATAATCGGTTGTCCAAGCACCCATATGAGTTTTGATTACATCGGCCATAAATGTGGCATCTTGTTTCGTTAAATGATATTTTTCATGATTCTCAAGAATATGATTGGCCATTAAGATTGGATGATCAAAACGAGTATAATTTTCTTCTGGATTTCCTAGTTTTAGTCCATCATGAACTAATAAACTCATTAATAATAAGTCTTTTTCATGAGAGGTATATTTGTCTCCAATGACTGGATTCATTAATAGTTCATATCCAATTCTCATAGCCGCTTTAGAATGTCTTAATAATCCCCCTTCTCCTAAAGCATATTCTGGATGATATTTTCCAGTGGAGGAAGCAGCTTTATGAAACCAATATTCTGGTAAGTCTTCTACGATTTTTTCTAATGATTCCTTTAATTGATTATCTTCGATATAATGGAGTTCTTCTTTTATTATTTCTTTTCTATTCATACTTCTCCCTTTCTAGTATTTGTACAATAATCTCATTACTAATATACCACTTATTTTCTGGAATCGAAAGATGGTTTTCTTCCACTTTCAATAATTTTTGATTTACTAATTCCATACATGGGAAAATTTTCCAGAAGTCTCTGTTATATTTTTCTTGGAATTTTTCTAGAGATATTCCCTCTTTCTTTCGCAAGTTTAGTATTACTTCATATTCTATTTTCTCTTTTTCCCCTACTGTTTCTATTTCTCGATACTCATTCTTTCTTAGATATTGAGTAAGGGATTTGGTATTACTTTTTCTCTCATTTCCGATATAGCTACTCGCTCCTAGACCAAAGCCATAATACTCTTCGTTATTCCAATAACAAAGATTATGTCTAGACTCTTTTCCTTTTTTAGCAAAATTGCTTATTTCATAGTGTTCATACGAATGATTTCTCATCTCTTGACATATTTCTTCATACATTTTAGCATCTAATTCCTCGTCCATCGGTTGAATGTTTTTTAGAGCTAATTTGGTATGATCTTCTAATATTAGAGAGTAAGTGGAAATATGTTCTGGTTCTAATGAAAAAAGATAAGAAAGATCCTCTTTTAAATCTTCGATAGTTTCTTTCGGAAGAGCATACATTAAATCGATATTTATATTTTGAAAGCCAAACTTCCTTGCTTCTTTTATAACTTTTTCTGCTTCTTCTTTATTAAAACTTCTTTCTAAAAATTCTAAATTTTTCTCACTCATGGACTCCATTCCAAAACTAAGACGATTGACTCCCTGTTTTTGATAGAATTCCAGTTTCTCTTTCGTCGTGCTTTCAAAATTCCCTTCGATGGTAATTTCTACTTCTTTTGATTTATTCAATTTATTTAAGATTTGAAATAGTCGTTCTAATTGAACCATATTTAAACAACTAGGAGTTCCTCCTCCTATATAAATCGTTTCTAATACTTCTCCTTGATAAATACTATCTATTTCTCTTTCTAAGGCATCTAGATAACGATCTACTAAATTAGGTTCATACAATAATTTACAAAAATCACAATAGGAACAAATGGTTTTACAAAAGGGAATGTGAACATAACAGTACTTTGTCATTTTTGGATTCTATTCCTTTGATAATCTTCCATGGTTAAGCCATGGTGATTGGCATTCGCAACCATTTGTATTTGAATTTGAACCTCTTCTGGAACGTAAGAACTATGAACCATATCATATATGGTAGAAGAAGGAATTCCTGTTACTTCTGCCATTTCTTGATAGGTCATTTGATTATGAATCAATAGATTTGCATAAGAGATTGCTTCTTCTTTGGTATAAGATGGAGATCTTTTTCCTAATTCTCCTCCTCTTTTTCTTCCAGATATCATATTCGATTTTTGTTTTTCTAATACTAGTGTATAAAGAGAGGGATCCAATTCTGCTAATTTTTTTATATGTATTTGTAAGGTACGAATATGTACGTTTAAAACTTTGGCCGTTTCTTTTAGAGTTAAATCTTTCTCTAAATATGTTTTGGCTTCTTCCAAAATTTGAGTTTCTTTCATAATTACTCCTTCGTAGAAAGAATGGATAAAAAGGCCTCTTGTGGTACTTCTACACTACCAATTTGTTTCATTCTCTTTTTTCCTTCTTTTTGTTTTTCTAAAAGTTTTTTCTTACGTGTAACGTCTCCTCCATAACATTTTGCTAGTACATCTTTACGAAGGGCTCGAACGGTTTCTCTAGCAATTACGTGTCCTCCAATAGCCGCTTGTATTGGTACTTCAAATAATTGTCTTGGGATGATTTCTTTCAATTTTTCACAAACAATTCGTCCTCTGGAATAAGCAAAATCTTTATGAACAATGACACTTAAGGCATCTACGATTTCGCCATTTAATAAGATATCCATCTTTACTAAATTACTCTCTTTATAATCGGATATTTCATAGTCAAAAGAGGCATATCCTTTGGTGGATGATTTTAATCGATCAAAGAAATCATAAACGATTTCAGACAATGGAATATCATAATGAATGGTCACTCTTGTTTCATCTAAGTATTCCATATTGATAAAGTTTCCACGTTTATCCTGGCATAATTCCATGATAGGTCCAATGTATTCGCTTGGAGTGAATATACTAGCCTTTACGTAAGGTTCTAATGTCTTAGAAATTATTTCTCTTCTAGGCATTTTGGTTGGACTATCTACCATTACTTTTGTTTTATCGGTTAGAACCACTTCATATACAACGGATGGAGAGGTAGCGATTAAGTCAATTCCAAATTCTCTTTCAATTCTCTCTTCAATGATTTCCATATGAAGAAGTCCTAGAAATCCACAACGGAAACCAAAACCTAGAGCTTTGGATGTTTCTGGTTCATAAGTTAAGGCAGCATCATTTAGTTTTAATTTTTCTAATGCTTCTCGCAAATCTTCAAACTTATTGGATTCAATTGGATATAGACCACAATACACTGTTGGTTTCATTGGTTTATATCCAGGCAGACGTTCCGCTGCTGGATTTTCTTCTAGGGTTACCGTATCTCCTACATGAACATCGCTGATACTTTTGATTGAAGCATACAAATATCCAACTTCTCCTGCTGACAAAGAATTTACTTTTTCTTCTTTTGGAGTATTGATAGAAAGACCTACTACATCATAGATGGCTCCTGTTTCCATCATTTTAATATTTTGACCGACCCTCACTTCTCCATCTACCACTCTAAGGCTTGTGATTACTCCTCGATAAGAGTCAAATAAACTATCAAATATTAAAGCTTTTAATGGTTTTGCTTTTTCTCCTTTCGGAGATGGAATCCTTTCAATTACTTTTTCTAGTAATTCTTCTATTCCTACTCCTGTTTTAGCACTCGTTAAAACAATTTCTTCTCTTCCAAACCCAATGGTTTCTAATTCTTTGATTACTTTTTCCGGGTCGGCTGATGGAAGATCTATTTTATTAATAACCGGTATAATTGTTAAATTATTGTCTAGAGCTAAATAGAGATTGGCAAGAGTTTGGGCTTCTACTCCTTGAGAGGCATCTACTACTAAAATTGCCCCTTCACAAGCTGCTAGACTTCTTGATACTTCATAGGAAAAGTCGACATGTCCAGGAGTATCAATTAAGTTTAATTGATAACATTCTCCATGCCACTTATAAGAAAGTTGAACGGCATTTAGTTTTATGGTAATACCTCTTTCTCTTTCTAAATCCATAGAGTCTAACATTTGATCTTTCATTTCTCTTTTATCCATCGCTCCGGTTGTTTCTAGTATTCGATCCGCTAATGTACTTTTTCCATGATCAATATGAGCAATAATACAAAAATTTCGAATGTTTTCCTGTTTCATACGTCCTCCTAAACAAGTGTATTATATCATAAAAAAAAGAACTTTATGTTCTTTTCTTATGAAAATATTATTTTACTACTATCAAAATATAGTGTTGTTCCATTTAGTCGGAATAAATAAGAGATGGTAGTAGCTTTTTCTAAGTATTTTTCAATATCTACAGGATTTTCTTGTAGCATCTCCGCTGTTTGATTGGTTCTTGTTTCAATTTCCATAGCGTGACCATAGTCTTTATAAATATGAACGGTATAAATGCCATCTACTTCTTCGACTTCTGTATAAATAATTTTTTCATGTAGTTCATACGATCCATCTGGATTTTTTTGAGCACTTTCTAATTTTGCATAATATGGTTCTACTATTTTATCGCTTACAATATCTTCTTCATATCCATCAAAGACTGTATCAAAACCACCGTTTTGAGAGGAATAGGTCATAATTCCTACGTTTTGACCATTAATACGGAAACTAAATGGATAAGTAATTACATTATTGGTTGTGTATTCTACTTGGCTTCCAAAGAAACGTTCCATATAGTTTTTAATTTTAGCATTTGGAATATTATAGATTTTTTGATTTTTATCATTCATTTTTCCTGTAAATACAAAGTCTTCTACTTGAGCAAATTGTAACGCATAATAGAATTTTTCTACATTTGAGAATGAATTTAATGTAATATTTGTTTCTTTAATAAATTTTTCATTTCTTTGATTTCGTGTTCCGTACGTCACATAAGCATATAATATTTGTACATTGTCTTCTTTTAAATCTAATGGAGTGGCCGTTACTTCTGGTTCTTTCGTTTTCTTAGGTCCAAAGAAATGGAAACATATTAAGAACACACTGACTCCTACGATTAATGCGACTATGATTATCAAAATCATTGGTAATTTGCTTTCACTGCGACTTGATTCGGATTCTTCATCTATTTCTTCGATTTCGTCTCCTATTTTGAAATCCATAATTTACACCTCTATTCTCTTTCATTGTATCAAATCCCAATAAAAAAGGAAATGTTTTTTTGCATTTCCTATTTTTTCTTCTGTATCATCTTGACAGTACTAATATTAGAAAAATCAATCTGATCGATTAGTTCTTGTATTTTTTTTAGTTTCATACTTCGTATTTTCTCAATCTTATTTGGTATGATTTGTCGATAATTAATAATATCATCAAACATGTTGTTTACGGTTGCATCAACATTATCAATCATTCTTGTTTCTGAAGCAATCCATACTTTCTTTATTCTTTGGAAATCTTTTTCTGTTACCTTATGACTTTGTAATTCTTCTTTGATTTCTCCTAGTAATTTATCGGGATTAATGGTTGAGGCCATTATATAGAAAGTTCGAAAGTCTTTGGCTTTCTCCCACTCCGTATAGATTCCATTTAATATTTTCGATTCTCTTACTCGTTCACGAAATTCAGAAGAGGAACCAAAAAGAATGGTTGTTAGCATATTTAAGTATAAATCTAGATCTAATTCTTTCAAATCTAAATCATTCGTTGCTACTTTTAAGCCAACAGCTACTTTGGGAATTTCTACTGTCGTTTTTATGGTTCTTTCTTTTTCATTTACTTTGATTGGTTCTTTTATCATAGTCGTTTTTGGAAGAGATTTTTTCTTCTTCTCGCCTACTTCTTCTTGTATGATTTTTAGGGCTTCTTCTTTATCAAAATTTCCAACAATCAATAGAAACATATTATTAGGAACATAGAAATTGTCGTAACAAGAAAATAAATCTTCTTTGGTTATTTTTTCAATTTCGGAAACACTTCCTGCAATATCAAAACGACGAGAATGATTCTTATAAAGACATTCTCTTAGCCCCATTTCCAATTGAAAATCAGGCATATCCTCATACATGTTTATTTCTTCTGCGATAATTCCTTTTTCTTTTTGCACATTCTCATCTGTATAATATGGTTGATTTACAAATTGTAGTAAGTATCTTAAATTTTTTGAAAACTCTTTGGTTCCATAACAAATGTATTGCGTATTATCAAAAGAAGTAGAAGCATTGGAGTCCGTTCCACTTTCTGAAAAGAAAGTAAAGGGATCCACTCCATCTTCTTGCTCAAACATTTTATGTTCTAAGAAATGAGCAATTCCAAGGGGTGGTTTTATCGTTTCTTTATTAGCAGTGTATTCTAATACATCACTGCCGAAATAAGTAGCATAAGAGATAAAATAATTTTTTTTATTCGAATATGGAAGCATATAAATGGATAAACCATTCTCTAGTTTTTCTTCATATACATCCATATCTAATCCGCTCAAACTAATTTTCTTCATTCTTTACCCCCTCTAATAAGAACACCGTATCCATGGTGATTTTTTTACTAGCGCGAACGATGTCTCTTTTCTTTACTTTGGCCATCTTTTTTACACGTTCACTCATAGGTTCGGTATTTAAAATGGATTCTCCAATGAATTCTCCAATCAACCGATGTTCATTTTCTTCTAATTCTTCCATAGAAGTATGGTAGAATTCTTTGGCAATTTCTATATCGTGTTCACTGAATTTTCCTTTTTTCATATCCATAATGTTTTTCGTAATTAAATCGACCGTTTTTTGGAAATTATTACGATCAATACCAGCGGTAATAATTAGAACATTATCTAGTTTGTTTACGAATGAATAAATGGTATAACATAGAGAATTTTTTTCTCGAACTTCTTTAAAGAGCTTCGAGTCCGTTCCTCCCCCTAATATTAAATTTGCTAGGACAATCGCATAATTTTTTTCATAGTCAGTTAATTTTGGTAAAGGACAAACAATGGCTAGTTTTGATTGCGTATTATCAATGGTTTCTTTGGCAAATAATCTTCTTTTTCTAGGTTTCTTGATTGTTACATAATAAGATTGTTTTCTTTTTTTAATCTTTTTAAATTTGAAGTATTTTTTGATTAAGGAAGTCATTTCTTTATTATCAAAGTTTCCTACGACATAAATATCTACGTAATCATTTTCAATCATAGATTGATAGGTTTCGTATAAATTCTCTTCCGTTATTTTTTCTAAATCTTCAATGTATCCTGTCATACGATAAGAGATTGGACTTTCCTTATCATAGGCTTCTGCCATTCTCGCTAAAGTATAGGATGTTGCATCTTCTTTTAATGAACTGATAGATACAACGGTATTATATTTTACGATATCTAATTTATCGGTTTTAAAAGCATTATTTTCTACATCTGGATGAAACAATATTTTACTGAAAAATTCAATGGATTTTTCTAGGTTATTTTCTTCGGTATAACGATCTTCTAACACTTGAAGAGTAAAACTTGTGACAATATAATTTCCTAATCTTTGATTACTAGTAGCAATATCCGCTGCATATAATTCTTCGGCTTCTACGGTTAATTTTCTTTTTGAATCATATTCTTTTGATGATTGCAGTAAGATATCAGCTAATACGCTTCTTTTGGTTATTTCTTCCTTTTTGATGGGAGTATGAAATAAAACTTTTATGGTGATGGTTTTAAATTTGTCACTGTTGATTAAATGCAATCCGAAAGATCCTAAATCTTTACTTGTATATTTCATTTTCCTAGTCCTCCTGTTTTAGTATGTGCTAATTTTTCTTTTATATAATGGAATCCAGTGCTAGAGTAATCATTTCATTTAAAGATTGTTCTCTGTCTGCACTTGATAGACTTCTTTTGTCAAATAAGGAATCTACAACAGTCATTAAACAAGCTGCTTCCTTGTTGCATTTTTTGGCTATATAAAACAAACCAAAAGCTTCCATTTCTACCGATAAGAATTTATCATTGGGAAAGTTACTACGGAATTTTTCTTTGTCATCACAATAAACATCAAAAACATCACTGGTAATTGTTTTTCCAGCTTTTAGAGAAATATTTTCTTTTTGAGCTGTTTCCATAATTCTATGATTTAAGTCATTGGATGATTCAATAAAATCTCCCTCTCCTCCATCTAATAAGGTATGGAAATAGGTTTTACAATGGGCTCCTGTTGATAAAATTACATCTAATAGTTTGACATCTGGATCAAAAGAACCACAAGTTCCAATACGAATGATTTTTTCAACGTTGTAGAAATGGTACAATTCATAGGAATAAATTCCAATACTAGGAATTCCCATTCCAGACGCAAAAACGGTTACTTTTTTTCCTTTATAAGTTCCTGTATATCCAAACATATTACGAACTTTATTTACTTGTTTTACATTTTCCAAAAAATGATCGGCAATGTATTTTGCACGAAGTGGATCTCCTGGCATTAATACGATAGGAGCAATATCTTCAATATTACTTTCAATATGGGCTGTTGCCATAAAAACACCTTCTTTCTTACTTTCATTATAACAATTTCAACTTCGTCTTTCAATGAAAAAGAACTCATTTTGGAGTTCTTATTCTTCATTATTTGATTCGCTATATTGAACTAGGACTTCTCTTGGTTTGGAATTACCTGTTGGAGGTCCAATAATACCATTTTCTTCTAGTTCATCCATCATAGTAGCGGCTTTGTTATAACCAATTTTGAATTTTCTCTGAAGAAGAGAAGCAGATGCTTTTTGTGTTTTAACAACGAAATCTACGATTTGATCATATAATTCATCTTCACCATTTGATTCTGGTGCAGCTTCTCCATCAGAAGATTCTTTTTCTTCTTTCTCCACTTCTAATTTCATAAAGTCATCATTATAAGATGCTTCTTGTTGTTTCTTCGTAAATTGAATGATTCGATCAATTTCATCATCTGTAATGAAGGATCCTTGAATACGAATTGGTGAATTCATTCCTATTGGTAAGAAGAACATATCTCCTTTTCCTAATAGTTTTTCTGCTCCTACTTGATCTAGGATAGTTCTGGAATCAATTCCAGATCCTACGGCAAAAGCAATACGTGATGGAATATTAGCTTTGATTAATCCTGTGATAACTTCTGTTGATGGTCTTTGTGTTGCGACAATCAAGTGAATTCCAGCAGCTCTGGCTTTTTGAGTAATTCTTAGAATCGAATCTTCTACTTCTTTCGCTGCTACCATCATTAAGTCTGATAACTCGTCGATGATAATTACAACGAATGGCATTTTTTCTAGTTTTTCATCTGGATGAGATTTATTCCACTTTTCTACATATTCATTATAGCCTTCAATTTTCTTCGTTCCTGTACTAGCAAACATATGGTATCTTTTTTCCATTTCATTTACCATTTTTTGTAGTAAGATAGCAGCTTGTTTTGGATCGGATACTACTGGACACATTAAGTGTGGCACTCCGTTGTAGCAAGATAATTCCACTACTTTTGGGTCTACCATGGCAAGTTTTACTTCATCTGGTTTGGCACGCATCAAAATAGAACAAATAATACCATTTACACAAACGGATTTTCCAGAACCCGTTGTACCAGCAATTAGTAAGTGTGGCATTTTATTAATTTCACATACTCCGATTTCACCCATGATACTTTTTCCTAGTGGTACCATTAGTTTTTTATCAAAATTTTGAATCATTACTTTACTGTTCATGATTTCATAGAAACTGACACTCGATGGGGTGTCATTGGCAAATTCTACTCCAACTGTACTTTTTCCTGGAATTGGGGCTTCAATACGAACATCTTTTTTCGATAATGCTAAAGCAATTTCTCGACTTAAGGTTGTAATTTTATTAACTCTTGTTCCACTAGCAATTTCTAATTCGTATTGAGCAACGGTTGGTCCTACATGAACTTCTACTACTTTAGCAATTACACCGAAACTCTTTAAAACATTTTCTAGTTTTTCAATGTTGGCTTCAATAGCAGCATTATCCATTCCAACATTCTTTCCTTTTGGTTGATTTAAAATGGAAAGTGGTGGTAATTTATAACTTGGATTTACAACTGGCTCTTTTGGTGTTTCTGGTTCAGCTTCTTCTTTTGGTGCTTCCGTCTGTTGCGTTTGAAGTTTCTTCAATTCTTCAATGTTCTTAACCGTTTGTTTTTCTGGTTCTTCTTCCTCATTACCATTACTAATCTTTACTTTTTTGGTATTATCCTCGGAATCCTCATCCTCATTTTCTTCTCCACTATGAGAATACATTTCTTTTACATCTGTAATACGATTGTTGATAAAGTCTACAATAGAGAATCCAGTAAACATACAAACTCCCATTGTGATTAGAGTAACGGTTACGATTTGCATTCCTACATAAGAGAATAACTTTCCAAATGCTAGGGCAAAAACTCCTCCAATAAATCCTCCTCCTACGGAGATGGATTCTCCTACACTTCCGGTTGCCATGATACTATTAAAGCCTTGGACTAATTGATCTAGGGTTTCTTTAAAGATAAGACTTGAATTATTATCATTTTCTAAAACAAAATCCCAATGCATTAGAGTTAAGGCACCAATCACAAATAGATAAAAACCTAACATCTTTGTTGAAATAAATTCTGGCCATTCTCTTTTAATAAAGGCATATACTCCGATAATAAATAATAAGAATAAAAATACAATATAAGCAGATCCCGTTAAAAATAAACTAAAAGATGTAATGATTCTTCCAGCTGGTCCTAGTTTTCCAATCCCTAAAACCGAAATAATAATTAATAAGACTGCATATAGTTCAATGGATATTTCTACTTTTTCTTTTTTGGCTTTTTTTCTTTTTCTTTTTGCCATATTATCACCTATTCTTCTAATCTCATTATACTACAAAATAGTTTTATTTTTAAATCATTTACAAAAACTTTACAAATAGTGACAAAAAAAGGAGCTAAGCTCCTTTTATTAAGACGTTGCTTGTGGTTAAATTACCGTTTCCACTATTA
>CAMNHK010000032.1 GCA_946539445.1 uncultured Caryophanales bacterium | reverse complement strand
AATACCTAAAATCGTAACAGCCGCCAACAATTCAATTAATGTAAAACCTTTATTATTTTTTCTCATAAAACACCTACTATATCATATTCTATATACAAGGATACACTAAAAATGAGAAATAAAAAAGAGGAATTATAAAAATTCTTCTAATTTATTTAAATATTTTTCTTGCATCTTAATATATTCTTCACAGATTTTATGTACTTTTTTATCCATGGTTTTATGATTTAATATTTTTTTCCCTTCAACAATACCCATACTAGTTCCTTTAATTAGCATATCAGCTAAAGCAGAGACACTATTATCTAGAAGAGTATCTTTTTGAATTCCATACCAAGTCATCGCTTTTACCATGATTCCTGTCTCATGTATATCACTATCGGTATATTCTTGATACAAATCTTCCAATCGGTTTCCAATATCTTGGTATTCTAGAAATTGTTTTTCTAACAAATCATGAAATTTTTCTTCTTCCACTTTTGTCAAAATCGTTTTAATAGCATCCATTCCCATACAACAACCTTTATGCAATTCATCTAATATATCAATGTTATTATCCATAACACACCTCCTGATAATAGTGTGAACCAAAAGAAAAACAAAATACTTCTATTGACAAAGAATTTATTTTTTTTCTATGATAAAGAAAAGAGGTGATAGGATGGAAAAAGGATATTCCTCAGCAACCAATATGTTAAATCATTATTTACCACACCAAGAAATAGAGACTTTTTTAGAAGAAACAAAAAAAAGACCAATTCAAAAAGCAGACTTTGAAGAAGATATTCAAATTTTTCAATCTAGAAGAAGTATGGAAGACTATATGACATTACGTAGCTATACAGGATATAATTTTCGCCATATTAATGCCGTATTAAGAGATAACTGGAACTACGAAGCAAATGGAGTTTTAACACCTGAAAAAAAAGAATATTTTCAAAGAATAGCTTTTGATATAAATCACTTAATTGAAAGTTTTCCACCTCCTAGAGTAGACTTTCAAACGTATCGAGGAACAACCATTCGAGAGTTTCAAAAGTATGGAATTCAATCGGTAGCAGAATTGCCACTCTTAAAAGGAAAATTTTTATATGAAGAAGGGTTTACCTCAACTTCTCTTGAACCAGAGAGTAGTTATTTTAAAAAGACCATAGATGGACATGAAATCAACATTGAAGTTGTATATCAAATTCCAAATGGATCCCAGGATGGAATTCCTCTAATAACGGATGATTTGAGTTATTCCAAAGAACAAAAAGAATACTTATTAACGTATCGAACTTTATCCTATGTATCAAGCGTTCAAGTGGAAAACAATACGGCTCATATTGAAGTTATTATGATTCCTAAAAAAGTTTGGAATCACCAAAAAGAAAAAGAAACAACAGAATCAAAACAATTATAGAAGGGAAACCTTCTTTTTCTTTTGCAAAGAAGAGGGAAAAGGTATATGATTAGATTAGATAGAAAATGATGGTAGGAGTATAAAATGAAAAAAGTAGTTTTAAAAATAGATGGTCTTTCAAGTAGCATAAATGCTATGAAGCTAGAAAGACAATTAAACAAATATTCCAAGATTAAAAGTGCTGCGGTAAGTTGGAAACGAAAGAATGTAACAATTCTATATCAAGATTCTCTCAGTATAGAAGAATTAGAAGAGAAAATACAAGAAGCTGGATATACATCCGTAGGAATCGATATTATCAATTCCTATGATCATTCCTCACCAACCTTATTGAATATTTTTGCAGTCACTATAGGAATCACATTTTATTTTATTTTAGCAAATACTTTGAATTGGCCACTTGGTAATATATTCCAAGGAAATAAAAAAGAAATTGCTTTGTGTGTAATAGGAACTATTTTTCTACTTTATAGTATAGATATTTTATTAGATGGATGGAAACATTTATTACAAGGAAAAAGCAATCGTTACAGTTTATTAAGCATTAGTGTAAGCATAGCATACCTATATTCCCTTTGGAATGAAATCCATTATTTTCAAACAGGCGAGGAACCAGTTACCTTTCTAAAAGAAATAATGGTAATTCTTTTGATAGCCAAAATTGGAAAGTATATGGAAAATCAAACAAAAGAAGAATTAGCAACAGAAATTAAGCAAATTGCCAAAACCACGATGGGAAAGGTAAACATAAAAGAAAATGATTTACTAAAGGAAATCAATATAGCAGATATAAAAGAAAATGATAAAATTGTATGTCTACCGGGAGATAGAATACTAGTAGATGGAATAATTACAGATGGATGTTCTCACGTAGATGAGTCTCAAATAACGGGGCAGAGTCAGCCAATCGAAAAAAGAAAGAATGCAAAAGTATTGGCCGGAAGCATAAACTGTGAGAATGAGTTAGAATATCAAAAAGACTTTTCTAAAAAAGAATCTACTACATCCGAAATCATAAAACTAGTAGCGGAAGAAAAAAATAATCAAAAAGAAAAAATAGGAATAGTAGATATTGTATCTCGAATCCTAATCCCTTTTATATTGATAGGGTGTATTCTTTTAACATTTTTATGTTATTGGTGGATTGGTAGCAATGAAATAGTAATTACTAGAATAATTCGAATCCTTCTAGTATCATACCCAATTGGTTTTTTAATTGCCTCTCCAATAACGATGAAATGCATTATGAAATATCAAAAGAAAGGATTTTTAATCAAGCAAAGCGAGATATTAGAATATTTTCGTCGGATTGATACCGTTATTTTAGACAAAACAGGAACCATAACGAATGGGTATTTAAGTATTTCTAGAATCAATAATCACAGTGAAATGAGTGATCGGGAATTATTAGAATTATTAGGTTCTATTGAAAAACATAGTACACATGCCTTAGCAAGAGGGATTACCAAGTATTTAAGAAATGAAAAAATTAAAACCTCTGAAGATTTTATAACAGAAGACTTATCAGGATATGGAGTAAAAGCCAAAGATGAAGGAAATATCTATTATGCTTGCAATAGTGAATTATTAAAAAAATTAGACATTATTAATTCTTATTCAGAAGAAGAGAGAAAAATGAAAATGGAAGGAAATAGTGTAATATACTTAACAAAAAATAATAAAGTTATTGCTACCTTTGGATTAAAAGATATTCTTAGAAGGGAAAGTAAAAAATTTATTCACTCTCTAAAAGAAAAAAATCTATTGGTTTATTTAGTAACAGGAGATAATGAAATAACGACTAATACAATAGCAAAAGATCTAGAATTCGACAAAGTAATTGCTGGTGTTGACAGCAAACAAAAAAGCGAAATAGTAAAACAACTTCAAAAAGAGGGAAAACGAGTAATGTATATTGGGGATGGTTTAAACGATGCTCCCGCACTCGCAACCGCCAACATTGGAGTAGCTTTAAAAAACACGTTAGATGTCCCACCATCTGCCGCTAATGTGGTATTAATGGGAAATAATTTAACAAAAGTATTAGAAATATTTCAGTTAAGTAAAAGAATTTCTCATACTCTAAGAAGAAATATTTTATCGTCTATGATTATTTCTGGAATATTAATAGTGATATGCTTAGGAATCATTCCCAAATTAACTCTTCACTCTTATATGGTAATAATCGGAATGATTTTAAACTTTGGTGTAATTATCTTAAATACAATTTTATTAAAAAAGAAAGAATTGAAGAAATAGAAAAAGAATGATATAATAAAGCGACTAAGAGAAATAGGAGATGATATCTTGAAAAAAGTTGTCATAGGAATGAGTGGAGGAGTAGACAGTAGTGTAGCAGCTATTGTTCTTCAAAAACAAGGATATGAAGTAATAGGTTTATTTATGAGAAATTGGGACTCTTTAGCCGATGGAGAATTAAATGGACCAACGACAAGTTCTGGAATATGTCCTCAAGAAGAAGATTATAATGATGCCAAAGCAGTCTGCGATGCCCTAAATATTCCTCTTTATCGAAAAGATTTTGTAAAAGAATACTGGGACTATGTATTTACTTATTTTTTAGAGGAATTAAAAGCTGGTAGAACCCCCAATCCCGATATTATGTGCAATAAATATATTAAATTTGATATGTTTGCGAAAGAAGCAAATAAGTTAGGAGCTGACTTTATTGCAACGGGTCACTATGCTAGAATAAAAGATGGAAAACTTCTAAGAGGAGTAGATTCCAATAAAGATCAAACTTATTTTTTATCACAAGTATCCAAAGATCAATTACAAAATGTACTATTCCCAATTGGAGATATGGAAAAACCGGAGGTACGTAAAATTGCGGAAGAATATCATTTGATCACAGCTAAGAAGAAAGATTCCACAGGAATTTGTTTCATTGGAGAAAGAAATTTTAAAAACTTTTTAAAGAATTATCTTCCAAACCAACCAGGAGATGTCGTAAATATTGATACAAAAGAAGTAATTGGAAAGCATATTGGTTTAATGAATTACACCATTGGTCAAAGAAAAGGCCTTAATATTGGTGGAACTAAAGATAAAATGTTTGTCGTAGGAAAAGACTTATCAAAAAATATATTATATATTTGCTTAGGAAAAGATAATGATTACCTAGTAAGTACTTCGTGCTTAGTAGATCAAATCAATTACTTAGGAGATGAAAAAGTAACCAATTGTACTGCTAAATTTCGCTATCGTCAACAAGACGTACCAGTAGAATTAGAATGGCAAGAAAATGGAGAAGTACTGGTTAAATATCCACAAGGAGTAAAATCCGTAACACCAGGACAAGCTTGTGTATTCTATCTAGGAGAAGAATGTTTAGGTGGAGGAATTATAAAAGAAGTTCGCAAGAACAATGAAAAACTATGGTATCTATAAAGGTAGGTGAGAACTATGGATCAAGAAAAAATTGGTAGACTAATTAAAAAAATTCGTCAAGATCATAACTTGACCCAAAAAGAATTAGCCGATCAGTTAGGAGTAACCTATCAAGCCGTTTCGAAATGGGAAAACGGAAAAAATGTACCAGATATCGCAATCTTAAAAAAGATAAGTGAAGACTATCATATTAATATAGAAGATATGTTAGAAGGGAAAACAACCATTAAGAAAAAGAGTAATTATAAATATCAAATTCTAACCATTGTTTTAATTCTATTATTAATGATCGTAATCTTACTATTAATTCATACAAAACAAGATTCTAATTTTGAATTTAAGACTATTTCTTCCCAATGTGTGGATTTTAAAATTAGTGGAAGTGCCGCCTATAACAAGAAAAAAGCAACCATCTACATTTCAAGTATTGAGTTTTGTGGAGAAGAAGATAGTAAATATAAACAACTAGATTGCACCTTATATGAACAATATCAAGACACCAGAACAAAGATTAGTAGTTGTGAAACGAAAAAGAATATGAACCTAGAGACCTATCTAAAAGGAATGAATATTCACGTAGAAAATTTTTCTTCCAATTGTAAACAATTAACAACGAATAGTTTAGTCTTAGAAATACAAGCTATTACGGAAGATAATAAAACAGTTGTTTATAAAGTACCAATCAAATTAAATGATTCTTGTAAGTAACTCAACCTTGCGTTGAGTTTTTTCAACCAATTTTTTCTTTTCCTCTATAAAAAATAAGGTATAATAGAAGTGGTGATGAAAAATATGAAGAAATTTGTAACAGTATTATTATTAGGACTTATGATAATTGGATTAGCCGGCTGCAGTAAAGAAGAAACCGACGCTATAAAATTCAAAAAAGAATACGAAAGCTACAATGGAACAATAAATGAAAAGAATGGAAAAGAGTATCGAACTCTATCCATTTCCAAAGAGAATCCAATCGTTTATGCAACAGCCGAAGAAATTAGTAAAAAGATAGAGAATAAAGATTCATTTTATGTATATTTTGGTTTTTCGACTTGTCCATGGTGTAGAAGTATGATTGAACAATTATTAAAATGTGCCGAAGATCATAATGTAAAGCAAATCTATTATGTAGATGTTTTAGATATTCGAGATATAAAAGAAGTAGGAGAAGATAATACAATAAAAACAACTCGCGAAGGAGACGAGTATTATTTAAAACTACTAGATCAATTAAAAGAAGTTTTATCCGATTATTCCCTAACAGATTCAGAAGGAAATCCAGTAGAAGTTGGAGAAAAAAGAATATATGCTCCAAACGTAGTAGCAATCTCGAATGGAGTAGCCCAAAAGTTATCAGAAGGAATTGCCGAGGGGTTAGAAGACCCATATGCGGAATTAACCGAAGAAATGAAACAAGATTCTTATAATCAATTAGATTGTATCTTTAAGTGCTTAGAAGAAAGTACAATGTGCACAAAAACAAGTTGCTAAAAAGAAGTGAAATACTTCTTTTTATTTATGTTATAATGAATATAGTTAGGAGGAAATTATGAAAAAACCATTAGTATTATGCATATTAGATGGATGCGGAGTAAGAGAGGAAAGCGACGGAAATGCTTTTAAGAATGCTTCCAAACCAACCTTCGATAGGTTAATGAATCAATATCCACATTCTATTTTACAAGCCAGTGGAAAAGCAGTAGGCTTACCAGAGGGTCAAATGGGAACGAGTGAAGTAGGACATATGAATTTAGGATCTGGAAGAGTAGCTCTTCAACCATTAGAAGCCATTACTAGTTCCATAGAAAGTGGAGATTTCTATAAAAATCAAAAAATATTAGACGTAATGAATCATGTAAAAGAGAATCATTCAACTCTTCACATCTTTGGATTGTTATCAGATGGAGGGGTTCATTCTCATATAAATCATGCCATTGCATTATTAAAAATGTGTAAACAAGAAGGATTAGAAAGTGTATACTTTGATATATGTTTAGATGGAAGAGATACTTATGAAAAAAGTGCTTTAACATACTTAGATCAATTGTCCAACGCTATGACAGAAATTGGTTTAGGAAAAATCCATACAATTTCAGGAAGATATTATGGAATGGATCGAGATAATAATTTTGATCGTTTAAAGCTATCTTATGATGCCATTGTTTATGAAGAAGCACCTAAGTTTTCATCTTATCAAGAATTAATAGAAGAAAACTATAAAAATGAGAAATATGATGAATTTGTTATTCCAGGGTTAATTGAATCAAAACCACTAGAAGATAATGATGGTGTGATTGCCTTTAACTTCCGTAAAGATCGTCTTCGTGAAATGTTTACATTATTCTCAAACCCAACAGCTTATGAAAAAGAGGCCAATGAAAAGAACTTAACGGTAAAACACTTTCATAATTTAAAAGTACTAACAATGTATCCAGTTACAGAAACGGTTACTTGTCCACATGCTTTTGATGATTTAGACTTAAAAAACATTCTAGTGGATTATCTACATGAAAAAGGATTAAGCCAATTACGAATTGCGGAAACAGAAAAATATCCACATGTTACGTTCTTCTTTGACGGCGGAAAAGAAGTAGAATATCCAGATATGAAAAAAATATTAATTCCATCTCCTAAAGTAGCAACCTATGATCTAAAACCAGAAATGAGTGTTTATGAAGTATGTGATAATTTCTTAAAAGAAGTAGGAAATTTTGATGTAACCATTATGAATCTTGCGAATGGAGATATGGTAGGACATACGGGGGTATATGAAGCTGCTAAAACAGCCGTAGAGGATATGGATAAATGCCTTGATAAAATCTACAACAAGATAGAAGAGTTAGGAGGAACTCTCATCATTATTGCCGATCATGGTAATTGCGATATGATGTGGGATGAAAATCATAATCCAGTTACTTCTCATACAACCAATCCAGTTCCATGTATTATTACGAAAAAAGGAATTGAAATAACAGATGGTAAATTAGCGGATATTGCTCCAACGATGTTGGAATTATTAGGATTACCAATTCCCGAAGAAATGACAGGAGTATCATTAATTAAATAGAGGAGTATTTATGAAAAAGAATTTATTAGGAATATCCTTAATAACGATAACTAGTTTATATTGTTTACTCGCAGCGGTTATTATTTTAATCACATTATTAACGGACATACCAGTACTATATGGTATTATTACGAGTATTGTAATCTTAATTTTACAATTTATTATCTCACCTTATTTAACCGATTTATGTATGAAATGGTTTTATCATGCTAGTTTCGATGTAGATATGCCAGAATACTTAAAAAACTTTATAACAGAAGTATGTAATAATCATCAAATGAGTATTCCACGTATCGGTTACATAGAAGATGGAGCACCTAATGCTTTTACTTATGGACATACCAAAAATGATGCCAGAGTGGTCTTAACAAAAGGTATTTTTGATTTACTAAGTGAAGAAGAAGTAAAAGCCGTAGTAGCTCACGAATTAGGTCATGCCTCTCACTATGATATGTTATTTATGACAGTAGCTCAATTAGTGCCATTAGTATTGTATGCTATTTATGAAATATTCCGTAGTCGAGATAATGACAATGATGATAAAGGATATGGGGTTTTAATATCGGCAGTTGCTTATCTTTTATATATTATTAGTAATTACATTGTTTTAGGACTATCTAGAACAAGAGAATATTATGCAGATAGTTTCTCTATAGAAGAAACCAAAAACCCAAATGCCTTAGCAAGTGCCTTAGTAAAAGTTGGCTATGGACTTGCGGCCAATTCCAACACAAAATCCTCTCATAATACAGCCAATGCACTAGGAATATTTGATGCCAAAACATCTAAATCGTTAATTGTTTCCAGTTATGATGATGGATTTGTATCAAGAGACAATATTAAACAAGCAATGAAATGGGAACAATGGAACATTTGGGCAAAATGGTATGAATTAAATTCAACCCATCCATTGATTTCAAAACGTTTATTAGCAATTTCTAAAAGATGTGGAGAATACAATCAAGAACCATTCATTACATTTGATTTAGAAAAACCAGAATCATATTTAGATGATTTCTTACTAGAAGTTTTAATCAGTTTCTTACCATCTATAATAGTTTTACTAGCAATAGCTGCCATCTCTTTTGCCATCGTATTAGAGTATGAGAATATACTTTTAATATGTGGAATATCATTACTAGCTCTATTTGTAGCAAGTTATTGGAAATTTAGAAGAAGATATTCTTCCAAACCATTTGAAAATAGAACCGTAAAAGATTTATTGAGTGAAGTAAAAGTATCACATATTACTTCTATTCCATGTACGCTAGAAGGAACCATCATTGGACGTGGAAATCCAGGATGTATTTTTAATGAAGATTTCATTATAAAAGATTCTACTGGAATTGTATTTTTAGATTATAATCAACCAATCCGTATTGTTAATAAAATATTTGCTTTATTTAAATCACCTGAGTATTTTAATAAAAATATTAAAGTAACAGGATGGTATCGAAGAAGTCCAGTTCCTTACGTAGAAATAAAAACAATGGAAATAGATGGACAAGAAAAGAAAGTTTATACCTATGGATTAACAAAAGGATTATATCTTGCTATGGGAATAGCATCCATTGTATTAATCATCCTTTCATTCCTATAAAAAAAAGAGTCATTAAGACTCTTTTTTTGTATCTTGAATGGTAACAATTGTATAGTGTGAAAAATCAATTTTACGAATCGTTTCTTCATAATCTGAATAACTTAATTTTTGAATATCTTTAACAGAATCTAAATATGGATAATGATAAGTAATAACATTATCAACAAATGGTAAAATCATATCAATAATATTTTCATCTCGTAAAATCAATCTAAGAATAGTTGCTTTCTTTTCTAAATCAAATATTTCTTTAGAAAAAGAATTACCATCTTGGATGGTTTTTAAAATACCCTTCTTAAATTTTGTCTTATCATAAGTATAGGCACCTATCGATACAATTAACCAGTGATCAAGACGTAATTCATCATAGTGAATAGCAGAAGTAATAATACCCTTTTCAATAAACTTCTTATGAAGAGGGGATACAATTCCAAAGAAACTTTGAAAAAAGCAATGAAGATAAAAGTCTAAGTTTAATTGTTCCATAGGAGAATAAGAAGCTAAATCTATTTTAAAGGACAATTCTACATAATCCAAAGAAGTAGGAAAGAGTAGAGTATCCTCCTTTTTGACAATATCAACCGTTTCATGGCTTTCTAATAAAGTGCAATTAGAATCCAAAGTATTCTGCTTGTCATAAAAATTCTGAATTGTCTCCAACACACTTTCACGATTATAGTTTCCAGCAATTACAATAATTTGATTTTTAGGTTGATAAAAAGCTTCATAGCAAACTCTTAAATCATCAACCGTTGTTTTTTCAACTTCTTCTAATGTTCCTCCAATACTTCGAAAAGATAAATGATTGAAAAGTTGATTCATCATCATCAAATTACTATGATAAAACTTATTCGTACTTTTTCCGCGTATTTCTTGATAAATTGGATTCTTTAATTTCTCTAGTTTTTGAGTATCAAAAGTAATACTATGAATTCCTTGAAGTAAAACAGAAATTCCTTCTTCTACCTTTTCCACGGTTTCAAAATAAAAACGGGTCATATCATAATAAGTAGAAGCATTGGTACTCATTTGCTTTTCTCCTAAAATCTCCAAGAAATTTCCACAATCATTGCACTCTACAATGTAGTGCTCTAGAATATGAGCAATTCCATCTTGAAAATGGTATTCTTTTCCATTCCAAATAAAATCTTTAGATAAACCACCAAACTTTGTAATAAATTGAAAAAGAGTAGAGTGACGTCTAGAATCAGGATACAAATAAATCGTTAATCCATTTTTTAAAACAATCGTTTCTAATTTATTCATGGGCTCCCTCCTTTATAAAGTAAATCGTATCTAATTGTAGGCGATCTACAAAGCAAGCAATATCATGAGAAGTAATAGGAAGCATTTTTTCATAATATTCTTCGCTACTAATATCGGCACCTAAGTCGACTAAAATACTATCTTCTAAAAGGAAGAACTTATCATCTGCCTTACGAATTAAATTAAGTCGTTTTCTTTCTTTTAAATTTTCCAAGTATTCCGAAATAGAATCTTCTTCCTTTAAACTATTTAACACCTCAGATATTCCTTTTTTTACTTCGTCATAGTGTTCTTTTTGCATAAAAGCAGTAATTTCTAATGCCCCATAGTGAGGATAAGATAATACTTTCGAAGAATAAATTAAATCCTTTTCATTTCTTAATTTTTTTCCTAATAAACGAGAAGAAAGAGACGATAATAATCCATGGATAAGATCCAGTAAAATTCCGTCTTGAATAGTCATATCTTTTACTTTATAAACCATCGATAAAGAGGAGTCATGAAAATCGGATTCTTCGACTACTTCTACCACTTCTTTTCTGGGTTTTAAAAAACAAAATAAATTGGCATCAAAAGTCCGATCTTGAAAAGGTTTTAAATAAAAATATTTATCACATAAATCTTCCATCTTTTTAGAATCAACATTTCCAAAAATATAAATAGAAGGAGAATTGTTAAGAATAATTTCTTGATAAAACTCATATAGATTTTCAGGAGTAACCTCATCCACTAACTCTGGATGATGAATTAAATCTCTTGATAATATACCAACGTCATCCATCAATTTGCGAATTTGAATATCTTGATAAGAATGAATATTTTTTAGAGCATTTCCTAAACTTACTTTTAAAGATTTTTTTCTTCTCTCTAATTCAAAATTAGAAAAGACTCCATTTTCCAAATATGGATGATACATTACTTCGTGAAAAAACTTCATTTGTTCCTCTAGTAAATCTTCTCCTAAAGAGGAAGTATCCGGAATGATGAAAGAAAAAGAAAAACAACCAGCATCTCCAATAGAAGTTTGTCCACATCCAGAACCCAATATATAAAGTTTTTTTCGCGCAATGGATAATTCTTCCTCCGAAGGATAACTAGCATTCATTGGATTTAATAAAGCCGGAAGTAACTGTATTTTCGCAAGGTTTTTCTCCGTTTCTTGAAAAGGAAATAATACTTTAATAAGAATGGTTTGAAAGTCATGATTCGGAATAAAAACAGGTCTCGATTTCATTGTAATTTGTTGCATTATACCACCTCAAAATCATTATAACATACGTCTTTATGTGCTATAATAAAAAAGAGGGATAAATATGAAATTAATAAGAGATATAGATTCAAAAGAAATAGAAATAATAAAAGAAGTATTAGATAAGGATGGTATCATTATTTTTCCAACCGACACGGTATATGGAATTGGCTGTAATTGTTATTCCATAGAAGGGTTAAAGAAACTGTTTTCTTTTAAAAATAGACCACTTGATAAGCCAATCAATGTACTAGCAGATTCTGTGGATAAAATAAAAACAGTAGCCAAAGAAATCCATCCCAAAGAATTAGAATTGATGGAGAAATATCTTCCAGGAGATTTAACCATTATTTTAGATAAAAAAGAGCAAGTACCAGATTTATTAACTGCTAATTTAAATACCGTAGGAGTACGTATTCCAAATAATGATATAGCCCTAAAAATATTAGAGGCCTATCCATATCCACTTGCGACTACTTCTGTTAATCTATCAGGAGAATCTCCTGGGATTGAAGTATCCGATTTTATAGAAGAATTTAAAGATAAAGTAGATATAATAGTGGATGGAGGAAAATCTCCTATCGGAGTAGCCTCTACAATCGTTCGAGTAGAAGAAAATGACATTAAAGTATTAAGACAAGGAAAATTAATTGTAAAATAAATAATAATTGTTGTATAATAATGTAGATAAGAATAAAAATTCTTATCATAAAACAGAGAAAAATACAGAGAGAAGATGAGGTGTAGAAATGACAAAAAAAGAAGTTCAAGAAGAAATACAAGATGCAGAGATCATACACAATGAAAAAAAATCAACTAAAAAGAAAAATGGTGGAATTCATTTTATTATCTTTGTATTCATTGTATTAATATTAGCAGCCTTTGTAGTAGCCTTAAATAATGTAGGATTACTAAATGTAGAAGGACTAAAAAAACCAAAAGCTGAATTAACCTATACGAATACGGATACCAAAATTAAAGAAGGAATCTATATTACCGATGTATCAGAGGTAGTAGAAGAAGTAATGCCTTCTATCGTTGCTATTACGAGCAAAACATTAGTAAAATCTGGAATGTTTGGACCTTTCTATGGAGGAAGCCAATATCAAGAAGGAGCAGGTTCTGGAATCATTGTTAGTAAAAATGATACAGAATTATTAATTCTTACGAATAATCACGTGGTAGAAAGTGCGGAAGAATTATCGATTCAATTTGTAAATGAAAAAACAGTAGATGCAGTAGTAAAAGGAACATCGGAAAGAAAAGATGTTGCTGTAGTAGCTGTAAAATTAAAAGATCTAGATGATGAAACAATCAATGCCATTAAAATTGCTACATTAGGAGATAGTAATGACCTAAAAGTAGGAAATGGAATTATCGCAATTGGAAATGCACTAGGATATGGACAATCTGTAACAACAGGAGTTGTTAGTGCCCTAAATCGTGATGTTACAATTGATAATAGAACTCTAAAAATGATTCAAATTGATGCTGCAATCAATGGAGGTAATAGTGGAGGAGCCCTATTAAATGCTAGAGGAGAAGTAGTGGGAATTAACTCTGCTAAGTATTCTGCAACAGCTACCAGTACATCTGCCAGTATCGAAGGAATGGGATTTGCTATCCCAATCACAGATGTTAAAGACTTAATCACTTCTTTAATGAATGGAGAAGAAGATACAAGTGATGCATCTATTGGAATCGAAGGATATATCATTACCGAAAGTCAAAGTACAGCTTATAATATGCCAAGAGGATTCTATATTTCAAAAATAGTAGAAGGTGGCGGAGCCGATAAAGCAGGACTAGAGATTGGTAATATTATTACAGAAATCAACGGGAATGCAGTAGAAGACATTGAAGATATTCGGGATGTAATATATGATTCCAAAAAAGGAGATGTAGTAAAATTAAAAATTAGCTACATCAGTGGTAAAAAATATCAAGAAAAGAATGTAGAAGTAACATTATCATAAGAATCTTAGAAATAAGATTCTTTTCTTATGATATAATGAAAAAGAGGGATAATATGATAATAGAATATGAAGAAAAGTATTTAGAAGATGTTCGTAATTTATTAGTAGAATTAGAAGAATATATTCTAGAAATAGATGAAGATCACTTAGATCAGCTTCATCCAGAATACCGAGAAAAAATGGCTCTATTAGATTTAGAAGAAGCTTATCAAAATGAAGGAAAATGTTTTCTAGCACTAGAAGATAATAAAGTGGTTGGATTAATTATGGGTGCCATTCTTCCTTATGAAGAATATGACTATTTAGATTATAAATGCCCAAGAAAAGGAACAGTTACCGAACTAATTGTTTCAAAGAATGCAAGGGGAACTGGACTAGGAAAAAAACTAATGCAAAAGCTAGAAGAATACTTTAAAGAACAAAAATGTGAGTATATTTTTATCGAAGTTTTTGCTTATAATACAAAAGCCATTAACTTTTATAATAAACAAGGATATCATAACAGAATGCATCATATTTTGAAAAAAATAGATTAAAATTGTTGACAAATAAGGTTTTTATAGTATAATTAAATATGTCTACTTTATTTAGTCACCTTAGTTATCGGAAAGACTGAGGCGATTAAAGACATATGCGGATGTAGTTTAATGGTAGAACCTCAGCCTTCCAAGCTGACTACGTGGGT
>CAMNHK010000031.1 GCA_946539445.1 uncultured Caryophanales bacterium | reverse complement strand
AGGAAGTAAATGTAAAGTGGCTTCTCAAGACTATGGAGGACAAAAGTCTAACCAAACCTATACCGTATATGATAATGCTGGAAACAGTGGAACATGTAGTGTAAGCATATCCGGATCCAATTGTAATCCATATCAATATGCTTGCGGAACTTACGCTTGTGGGTCCTACGCCTGTGGAAGTTACGCTTGTGGAAGTTATGCTTGTGGAAGTTATGGATGCGGTTGTGGCGGTTATTGTTATTATGGTGCAAATGGAGCTGGTGGAGTATTTTGCTGTGTTAATAAATATTGTACGTCTTATTGTACCTCTTATTGTACATCTTATTGTACAAGTTACTGTACATCTTACTGTACAGGGTATAAAACTTGTTATAATTAAAAGAAAAATAAAACTTCACTTTTGTGAAGTTTTTTTTATTCTTTAATTGACTAATAAAAAGGATTTTTGTAAGATAAATGGCTAAGAGGGTGCAGTATGAAAACAGTAGAAATGATTGAAAAAGAATATAAAACATATAAAGGAAGAACCGATTATTTAAAAAACGCTGGAGATTTAACAATGTTTTTGGAAATTGGAATGGATGATATCAAAGAATCGATTCAAACTTTGTATCATGAGATAGAAGAAAACAAAAAGCAAAAATTGGAAGCTAGAATTCGAAATTTTTTCTTTTTTATTTTTGGAGAAGAAGAGTTAGAGTTTTTTGAGGAAGATACAAAAGTAGTACAAGAAGAAATAGACTTATGCAATCGTTTTATTTCTTATTTTGAAACCATTCAAGAGTTAGCCGTTGATTCATCCGTTCCAGAGTTAACTCGCTTAACCGACTTTTTAAATGACTATTATAATAGTAATTTTGATCATTTAGAGTCCAAAAGAGACGGATTAGAAATTGCTAGAATGGGTATTTCTTATATGAGTGCTAAATATGAGGATACTCAAGAACCAATTGATACTTTTTTTCAAAGAAGAGTACAATACTTAAAGGGAGAAAAACCAGTAGAAAAAACAAAAAAAATATGATAAACTAATAAGGTGTATGGAAGGTGGTGGAACCTTGAATCATGATTTAGCAAATACAATTCGTAGTAAAGTAGATATTGTTGATATCATTGGCGAAAGAATCCCACTAACGGCCAGAGGAAAGAATTTCTTCGGAGTATGTCCCTTCCATGATGATACGAATCCATCCATGAGTGTTTCCCGTGACAAGCAAATCTATACTTGCTTTTCTTGTCATGCAACGGGAAACGTTTTTACGTTTTTAATGAACTATGAACATATGGATTTCAAAGAAGTATTAAAATATCTAGGTGATCGAGTAGGAATCGATACTGGAAATATTCAGATTAAGAAGAAAGAAACCAAGTTTGATAAATTTTATGATGCCTATCAATTATCTTTAAAATACTTCCAAAATAATCTAAATAGTAGTGTTGGCAAAGAAGCTAAAAAGTATTTAGCCAATCGTCAAATTGAAGAGACAACCATCAAAGAATTTGAAATTGGTTTATCCTTAGAAACAAAAGATGATTTAACAAAACTATTAGAAAAAAAAGATTATGACTTGGTTACTCTAAACCGTATAGGTTTATCGAGTGAAAGTCACGATATATATAATGATCGAATTATGTTCCCACTGTATGATGTCAATGGTAGAGTAGTAGGCTTTAGTGGTAGAATTTACAAAGACAATGGTCAAAATAAGTATGTTAATACCAAAGAAACCGATATCTTCAAAAAAGGTGAAATGCTTTATCATTACCATATTGCGAGAGAAGAATGCCGTCTAAAAAAATCCGTTATCGTAATGGAAGGTTTTATGGATGTTATTCGAGCTAGTACGATAGGAATAAAAAATACAGTAGCCTTGATGGGAACTGCTCTTACAAAGGAACAAACCTCCCTCATAAAGAGATTATCGAATAATATTATTTTATGTCTAGACGGAGATGATCCTGGACAGCACGCTATGTTAAGTATAGGAGATACTTTATTAGAAAGTGGTACTGAAGTAAAAGTAGTTGTTTTACCAAATCCAGAGGATCCAGATAGCTATATTCTAAAAAATGGTGGAGAACGTTTTCAAGGCCTAGTTGACTCCGCCATCAATTTTTCAGATTATAAAATGCAAAAACTAAAAGAAACAGTAGATTTCCGTTCCGATGAAGAAAAAGCAAATTACATCAATAAAGTAATTGAAGAAACTGCCAAATTAGACGATGCAATTCGTCGAGAAGTTGTATTAAAAAGACTTGCAAAAGAGTTTGATATAGGATATAATACACTGGAAATGCGTATGAATAGCCTTTTGAAAAAAGAGGTTGAGAAAACAACAATTAGAATTCCTACAAAAAGCATTGACAAAAAGAATAAGTATATAAAAGCCTTTGAACAAATTATCTACTTTATGTTAAATAACGATTGGATTATAACGCAAGTAGAGAAGGAAAGATTAATCTTTCCAACAGAAGTAATGAGAACTACCTGCAATGAAATCATTTACTATTATAAAAAGTATGGAACAATTAATGTAGCAGACTTTTATACTTATGTTCAAGAAAAAGAAGATATACTAGAATTTCTAAAAGATGTTTTGGCTGGTGACTATAGTGAAACTACCAATAAAGAGGAACTTTTCTTATATTTCAAAGTAGCACGAGAACACAGTGTGAAGAATGAAATAAAAAGACTCACAAATTTAATGAAAAAAGAAGTAGATCCAATAGAACAGGCAAAAATTGTAGAAAAGATTAGAAAGCTTAGGTTAGGAGATAGTTAGTATTATGGTAGAAGAAATTAAAACACTAGATGAAAGAAAAAGTAAGTTATTAGCTCTTGGAAAAAAACAAGGATATGTAACATATGAACAATTAGCAGATCAATTAAAAGGACTAGATGTAGATAGTGATACACTAGATGAATTATATAATTTCTTAGTTGAAGAGAATATCGACATTGTTTCAGAAGATGGTAGTGATGATGCTAGTGGAGAAGAAATCACAACGGATATGTCTGTTGAAAATCTAACATTATCAAAAGATGTTAAAATAAATGATCCAGTTCGTATGTATTTAAAAGAAATTGGACGTATTAATTTGTTAACTTCCGATGAAGAATTTGAATATGCCAAACGTGCGGAAGCAGGGGACGAAGAAGCAAAAAGAATGTTAGCAGAATCAAACCTTCGTTTAGTAGTAAGTATTGCGAAACGTTATGTAGGACGTGGAATGTTATTCTTAGACTTAATCCAAGAAGGAAACATTGGTTTAATGAAAGCTGTTGATAAGTTTGATCCAACTAAAGGATATAAATTTTCAACTTATGCTACATGGTGGATTCGTCAAGCCATTACTCGTGCAATTGCCGATCAAGCAAGAACGATTCGTGTACCAGTACATATGGTAGAAACCATTAATAAATTAGCTAGAGTACAGCGTCAATTAACACAAGAATTAAATAGAGAACCAACCGACGAAGAAATTGCAAAAAAATTAGGAATTACAGTAGATAAAGTAAGAGAAGTTTATAAAATATCGCAAGACCCAGTTTCTCTTGAAACTCCAATTGGAGAAGAAGATGATTCTCATTTAGGAGATTTCATAAAAGACGAAAGAACGATGGGACCAGAAGAATATGCAACCGTAGAAATGTTAAAAGAAGAATTAAAAGGAGTTCTAGCAACCTTAACAGAAAGAGAAGAAAAAGTACTTCGATTACGTTTTGGATTAGATGATGGACAATGTAGAACTCTAGAAGAAGTAGGACAAATTTTTGGGGTAACTCGTGAAAGAATTCGTCAAATTGAAGCCAAAGCTCTTCGAAAATTAAGACATCCATCTCGTTCTCGTAAATTAAAGGATTTCTTAACAGATTAATGAAAATTAATGATCGATTAAAAAAAATAGGAGATTTAGTGGAAGCTAACTCCTTTTGTTTAGATGTAGGATGTGACCATGCATTATTAGATATTTATCTAGTAAAACAGAAGAAGAAT
This sequence comes from uncultured Caryophanales bacterium, assembly GCA_946539445.1. Lineage (GTDB taxonomy): Bacteria > Bacillota_I > Bacilli_A > RF39 > UBA660 > UBA3789. The sequence goes on along the minus strand of CAMNHK010000031.1, from coordinate 11,375 downwards.
ATCAAGTGCATTGCCAGTGACATTGCCGAAGGACCACTATCGCAAGCCAAACAAAATATAAAAAGAGAACGATTGGAAAATGAGATAGAAACGCGATTAGGAGAAGGACTTTCAACATACACCGAAGAAGTAAATACGATTATCATTTCTGGAATGGGTGGTAGAAATATAATTGGTATTTGTAAGAATAGTCCTAAAGTTTTAAAAAAAATTGAAACCCTAATTATCAGTCCCAATAATTATCAAGAAGATGTAAAAAGATATTGTTGTCATAATGGATTTTATATTGAAAAAGAAGAATTTGTAAAAGATAAAAAATTCATTTATCAAATCATTATTTTTAAAAGAGGAAAAAAACATTATAATCGTAAAGAATACTTCTTTGGACCAGTATTTTTAAAAGAAAAAAAACCATTATTTTATGAATACTACGAAAGAGAAAAAAAATCTCGTGAAATTCTTCTGTCAATTCTTCCTAAGAATTTTTACTTAAAAAGATTTCAAACCAAGCGAGAAATTCAAATGATTAAAAATGAAATAGAAGACTAGTAATTAGTCTTTTTTTGTCTTATAATATTAGTAATAGTTCTCATTTTATGTTGAGGTGTAACATGAAACAAAAGACAATTCTTGTAATAATTGGGATGATTCTTTTTAGTTGTTTCTCAGTATCAGCCAAAGATAGTATCTATTCCATCAATCAATATTCAAAAGAAAAATTATATGCCATAGAAGATAGTTATAATGCTTCCTTAGAAAATGATGGATTGGTCATGGTAGGAGAAGCCGAAGACAAAGAAGAAACAAAATTAATCTTAGTAAAATATAGTAAAAAAGGAAATAAAAAATGGATTTATACAACCACCAAAAGAAAAGAAGATACCATTTTAGATCTCCTTTATACAACAAGCAATCAGCAAATAGATGGATACTTAGTAGTAGTAAAACAGGAAAAACAAACGATATTATATAAATTTAATTTAGAGGGAGAATTCGTTTGGGAAAAAGTAGCAACGTTTGAAATTGAAAAAATAATAGAAACAAAAAATACCAACCACGAAATAGATGGTTATGTTGCAGTGGGGAAAAAAGAGAAGAATGCTTTTTTACTACATTATGATACAGAATTTAATATAGAATGGATGATAAATGATCAAAATCCAAATTATGAACAAACTTCGATGATCGATGTTTGTGAAACCGAAAATAGTTATGCCGTCATTCGTAAGAAAATGATAGGAGAAACTTCTTCGATAGAAGTTGTTTTATTCAATAAGCAAGGACAAGAAATAAAAGTATTAAAAGATTCTTTGGAACAGCAAGATTCGGCTTACTTATCAAAGTCTCCTCAAGGATTCATACTCTATGGAGTAACTTCAGAAGTGAAACTAGAAAAAGGCGAAAAGAGCTATTACTTAATTCATTTTACAGAAGAAGAGGAAGACTGGGAAGTGATTGGAAACACACCAGTAGATGCAACAAAAAAGATTCTATTACTTCCAGAAGAAAAAGAAAATGAAATAGAAAAATACTTTTTATTCTATCGAAACGAAAGTGATCAAACAACCGAAGTATTAAAACTGAACTTAGAAGGATTATTAGAGAAAAAAATTAAAAAAATAAAAAGTGATTATTACGATTTTGAAAGTTTAATGGTTCAAAATGACATCTTATATTTAGTAGGACAAATTCATTGCCCAGAGGAAGATGAATGTGATTATGATGAAAATTCCCTTTTCTTAATAAGTGATGAAGATGTGGTAATAGAAGTGCCAGATAAAGATAGTAAAGATTTTTTGATTATTACAGGAATTATAATCATAATCGCTTGTATTGGAATCGCTATAAAAAGAAAAAAGAAGTTAAGATAAACTTCTTTTTTTATAGTTTCCACAAATACCTCCTAAAAAAGAAGATATTAGAAATAAACCATCATAATAAATCATTTTAATTTCCCATGCATTCCAAAAAGAGCATCCAACTAGTAGAAGAGAAACCCATAAAATTCCATATTTTAATCCTTCTAAAAATCCTTTCTGAGAAGATCTTTTGCCTATTTGAAAACTATGAACAAAGACACTTCCTAAAAGAAGAAACAGAAGAAGAAAAGAAAAAACAGCATCAGACAAAATATTCCAATAATAGAGAAGGGTTAAAAGAAAAACTCCTCCCACTATTTCTAACACATTTTGTAGAAATATTTTTCCATAAGATAGAAAATGCACACAATCATCTCCTTTAATAATAAGTATGATTTGTATAAAAAAATATGAATTTAATCATAATAAAAATAGGTGATGGAATGAAATACTGGATTGTTCTTTATCGAAGTGTATTTTTCTATGCTCTTATTGCACTTCTATATCGAGCTATGGGAAAAAGAGAAATGGGTGAATTATCCGTGATGGATTTTATAGTTTCCATTTTTATTGCCGAGATGGTAGCAATATCCATAGAGAATTATGAACAGACGATTTGGATATCCATAGTTCCTATTTTAGCTCTAGCATTGATTCAAATAGGCCTTTCTTATTTTTCTATGAAAAGCCAGAAGTTAAGAACGATATTAGATGGGAAACCATCCGTAATCATCAATCGTGGGAGAATTAATTTCGAAGAAATGAAAAAACAAAGATACAATTTAGATGATTTACTAGCACAATTAAGAAATAACTCCATAAAAAGTATTGAAGAAGTGGATTTTGCCATTCTAGAAACAAGTGGAAAACTATCCATATTTCCGAAAAAAGATACAACCAAAGACTATCCTCTTCCTCTTATTATAGATGGATTTATAGAAGAAGATACCTTATTTCAAATACAGAAAAGTAGAGTTTGGCTTCAGAAAGAATTAGAAAAGCAAAATATTCCATTATCCGAAGTATTTTATGGTTTTTATAAAGGAAACAACTTATACATTATTGAAAAAGACAAGATAAACTGACAGATTTCGAATGATATCACTTCTATAATGATAGAGGTGATACTATGAAAAAAATGATTGCAATTGGACTTGTTTTATTATGTGGAATCCTCTTTTTTTCAAAAGCAGAAGAAAAAAAGAGTCCCCCTTCTGCAGAAGAAATGAGAGGAATATTTATAAGTTATATAGAACTTCAAAAGTATTTGCAAGCAAAAAGTGAAATGGAAATGAAACAAAACATTCAAAAAATGATTTACAATGTAAAATCCATAAAAGCAAATACAATTATTTTACACACAAGAATGATGTCCGATGCTATCTATGAATCAAGACTTTTCCCTTTTAGTGCCTATATCAGTGGAGAAGAAGGGAAAAAAACACTAGATGTTCTATCTTACTTTCTAGAAGAAGCTCATCGAAACAAGGTAAAAGTAATGGCTTGGATCAATCCCTACCGAATTCGTGGAACCGAAGATTTAAGTACCATTACCCAATATTCCCCAGCTTATCCCTATATTGGAACCGATACCATCTATGTTCACAATGGAATCTATTGGAATCCATCCAAAAAAGTGGTAGAAGATTTAATCGTAGAGGGAGTAAAAGAAGTATTAGAATATCCAATAGATGGGGTGTTGATGGATGATTATTTTTATCCAAGTTCCGATATTGATTTACAAGATTATCAAGAATATCAAGAAAAAAATCCAATCAGTTTAGAAGACTATCACTTTATGATTGTGAATCGTTTAGTGAAAAGAATCCATGAGGAATGTCAAAAAAAGAAAATAGATTTTGGAATTTCTCCAGATGGAAACATAGAAAACAACTATCAAAAACACTTTGCGGATATTTATCTATGGACTTCAAACAAAGACTATATTGATTTTATTATGCCTCAAATATATTATGGATTTTATAATAGTACAAAAGCGTATTATAAAGTATCCAAAGAGTGGTCCAATATCATTCAAACGCCGGACATAAAATTATATATTGCCTTAGCATTCTATAAGGTAGGACAAGAAGATAGTTATGCCAAAGAAGGAAAATTAGAATGGATTACCAACAATGATATCATCATGAGAGAAGTTTTACTGTCAAGGAATCTAAGACAGTATCATGGGTTTAGTCTTTATCGATATGACAGTGTTTTTGCCCCACCAGAAGGTTCAAATAATGCTATCGAAGAACTGGAAAACTTAAAAAAAATTGTAAAATAGTATCTTTTCTATCTAGTTGTTTGTTATAATGAAAAAGGATAGGAAAGGAAGGAAAAAATGAAAAACCAAAAAGGATTCACGTTAGTAGAAATACTAGCAATGCTTGTCATCTTAGGATTATTAATGGCTGTTGCTATTCCAAATATTTCCGGAATTTTAACCAATAATCGTATGAATGTCTATCGTTCAGATGCAACGAAAATGGTGGATACAGCCAAAATGAAAGTAGCTAAAGGAAGTGTTAAAAAGCCAGCAAAAGATAAATGTGTCATAATGACATTGAGTTATCTAAATGATTCAGAAGATATTACCAAAGGACCAAATGGTCAAGATTATTATCAATATGATTCATTTGTAATCTTAAAAAGAGAGAACAATAAGTATGTATACTATGCCCGTATTGTAGAACAAGCAAGAGGTGGAGATTATGGAATCAACCTAGATACCGTAGATAACATCAATAAAGAAGGAAGCACCAGTATCGGAGATATAACTTCTCTTATAGGTTTAACAGGAACGGAGACAAACGATGCTATGGCTGCCAGAAGTGTAACCGATAAATGTCCAGCAGGTTCTATCGTTGGTTATTATAAATAGTGTAAAGTAATGTCATATTAAGAAAAAAATATTGTCAAGCAAAAAAACGTATGCTAAGATTAATTTATAAAACATAGAAAGAGAGTGAAGAAAATTTATGAAAAACAGAAAAGGATTTACATTGATCGAGTTGTTAGCAGTTATTACTATTATGGGTATCTTAATGTTAGTTGCTATCCCAGCAGTTTCAAGAACCATTGAAAACTCAAGACGTGACGCTTATGTAGATGTTGTTAAGACTTATATTAACACAGTACGTAATGCCGTATTAGCAGATGAGTTAGAGTGTAAACTATCTGATGCAGATGGAGCAACTCCAACAAGTGTTGGAGCTACGCCAAACGGAACATATTACTTCAAATTGTCTACTTTTGATGGTGACACAGAAACTCAACAAACAAAAGATATCATGGAATCAGGTGGATTATCTTCTTGGAGTAATGCGAATGTTAAAGGTTACATCAAATGGATAAAACAAGCTAGAACAGAAGGAGAAACCGGAGACTTAAAAACAACAACATCTTATTCAGCATTATTAGTAGATGCTGGTAAACACGGACTTGATACAGAAACAGCTGAAATGAGCATTACAAGACAAAAAATTAAAACATCTGCAACAATCGATCCTACAGCAGAAAATGCTATTTCATATCCTGATGGAACTGCAAAAGAATGTACATTAAAATAATGAATTAGAAAAGAGCAAAAATGCTCTTTTTTTGTGCTATAATGAGATTGGAGGGATACTTATGTTATACATTGGAAGCCATGTAGGTTTTAATAAAAATACGCAATTACTAGGAAGTTTAGAAGAGGCATTATCCTATGAAGCTACGACCTTTATGTTTTATACCGGAGCACCTCAAAATACTGCAAGATGTCCAATCGATGACAATCTATCCGAAAAAGCGAAAGAAGAAATGCAAAAACATAACATCGATATCGACAAAGTAGTCGTTCATGCTCCTTATATAATAAATTTATGCAACGAAACAAACTTTGAATTCTCCGTTTCTTTTTTAGCCGAAGAAGTAAAAAGAGTAGAAAAATTAGGAATCCATTCTATGGTTCTTCACCCAGGAAGTCATGTAGGGTTAGGAGTTGAAAAAGGAATTCAAAATATCATAAACGGATTAAATAAAGTATTAGAAATGGTAGGAGATACAAAAGTAGTCATTCTTTTAGAAACAATGGCTGGAAAAGGTTCTGAAGTAGGAACCAATATCAAACAAATCAAAGAAATCATAGAAGGAGTTCATAAAAAAGAAAATATCGGAGTTTGCCTTGATACTTGCCACTTAAATGATAGTGGATACGATATTGGAAAGTTTGATGAATACCTAGAAGAATTTGATCATGAAATTGGACTTTCCAAAATTGGTTGTGTTCATATAAATGATTCTAAAAATCCAAGAGAGTCTCATAAAGATAGACATGAAAACATTGGTTTTGGAACCATCGGCTTTGACAACTTAATTCATGTAATTTATCATCCAAAATTAGAAAATGTTCCTAAAATATTAGAGACTCCTTATGTGGAAAAATTATATGCCCCTTATAAAGAAGAAATAAAGATGATACGAAAAAAAATATTGAACCCAAATTTATTAGAAGATGTAAAAAAGGATTAAGGAAAATACTTAATCCTTTCTTTTTGATAATGATCCTGAATTTTTAAAAACAAATCCTCTCGAAGCTGTGGACGAAGTAGTTCCAAAACACGTTCATTAGAGATTAATTCTTCGGCATGATGTTTTAAAAAAAGAAGAATTGTATAAGCTTCTTCATCGGTAATAGGAACATTTTGTAGAGAAGCATATTGCTGAATATGAGAGGTTGTTAATAAAGGAAGATATTTTTTAATAAGTTCAGAAATCATAAAACTCACCTCTAAAAAAATATATGAATGTTAGAGAAAAATATGTGATAAACTAATAGTAGGTGAATCAAAAAATGAGAAGAAAAAAGAAACGTCTTAGAAAACAAAATTATGATATCGTTCTCCAAAAAAGATTGGTTATTTTTTTGTCCTTCATAATTTTATTTTTTGGAGTATTGATGGTACAAATTATTAGAGTAATGACCTTAGATCACAAGAAATATCAAAAACAACTAGATTCCCTAACTTATACAACCGTAACCGGAACCAGTAGTCCAAGAGGACGTATTTATGATCGATATTATAATGTTTTAGTCGATAACAAATCGTTAAAAACAATTACTTACCAAAAATCCAAAAAAACAACAGCCAAAGAAATGATTGCACTTGCTAATACCGTTTCTCCTCATTTAAATATTGATTATTCAAAACTAACAGAGAGAGCCAAAAGAGAGTATTTCTTTGCCAAAGAAAATGAATATTGTGACTCTTTAGTTACCGAAGAAGAAAAAGAAAAAGTATCTCAAAGAAAAATGACAACTAGAGAATTAGAAGAATTAAAAATAACGCGTATACCAGATGAAAAAATTGATTTTACCGAAGAAGAAAAAAAAGTAGCTTTTATTTATTATCGCATGAATAAAGGCTATACCTATGAAGAAAAAATAATTCAAAGTGATGCTAGCGATGAAGAATATGCCTATATTTCCGAAAACAGTCAAGAACTAAAAGGATTCAATACCAAAATCGATTGGGAGAGAGTATATCCATATGGAGAAACTTTCAAAAGTATGCTAGGAACAGTTTCCACATCTACCCAAGGAATTCCAGCAGAAGAGAAAGAATATTACTTATCTCGAGGATATAGTCTAAATGATCGAGTAGGACTTAGTTATATTGAAAAACAATATGAAGAATATTTACATGGAGAAAAACCAGTATATGAAGTAATCAATTCCCATGAAACGAAGCTTATTCAAGAAGGAAGTAGAGGAAAAGACATTGTTTTAACAATTGACATTCATCTACAACAGGAAATAGAAAGAATATTGGCAGAACAAATATCTTATGCCAAAACAGAAGCTAATACCGATTATTATGATCACTCGAGTGTTGTAATCCAAGATCCAAAAACAGGAGAAATACTAGCAATGGCAGGAAAGAAAATCGTAAATGGTACTATTGTTGATAACACAACTAGTATATTAACATCACCCATTACTCCAGGAAGTGTCGTAAAAGGGGCTTCTATGCTAGTAGGATATAATACCGGAGCCGTACACATTGGAGAAAGAATGCTAGACGAATGTATTAAAGTAGCAGGAGTAGCCGAAAAATGTTCTTCGGTATTAACATTAGGCGTGATTGATGACATTACAGCCCTTGCTAAAAGTAGTAATGTATATCAGTTTAAAATAGCCATTCGTGTAAATGGTCAAGAGTATTTTCGTGGAATGAAAATGAACTTTAACCAACAAGCTTTTGATACTTATAGAGAAATGTATCATTCCTTTGGGTTAGGAGTAAAAACAGAAATTGATTTACCAGTAGAAAGTAGTGGGTATACTTCCAAAGATAAAGCCGCTGGAAATTTATTGGATTTTGTCATGGGCCAATACGAAACCTATACCCCAATTCAACTATCTCAGTATATAACCACCATAGCGAACGGAGGAGAGCGCCTACAACCACATCTACTAAAAGAGGTTCACTCCTCTAGTAGTACCGAAGAAATAGGAGAGTTAGAATTTACAACCGAAAGAAAGGTTTTGAACACCATAAATACTCAACCAGAATATATGGCAAGAGTCAAAGAAGGATTCATTGCGGTATTAAATTCCCCTGGTGGATATGGAGTTGGATATATGTCAACCGATATGCGGCCAGCTGGAAAAACGGGAACTTCTCAGAGCTTTATTGATACGAATAATGATGGAAGAATCGATACAGAAACAATCACCAGTACCTTTTTAGGATATGCCCCTTATGAGAACCCAAAAATGAGTATAATGGTTACATCGCCAGATTCATCTCATCCTAATTCTTCTACTAACTTTGCTTCCCTTGTAACATACCGAATCACAAGAGAAGTAACGGCTAAGTATAAAGAAATGTATGGAATAGACTAAATACTTGAAAAATAAAGAAAATTATGGTATAATATAGCCATCTAAATGGAGGAGAAAGACGATGGAAAAAGGTAAAATCATAATTACGTATTTATGTATCGCTACTGTAGCGATGACTTTTAAGTCATGCGGAAATTATATTTTAAAACGTGAAGCTGAAATAAACTCTAGGAATTCAATTCCAATTGAATATGTCCAAAAATCTTCAAAAAAAGAGAAAGAAAAAGAGTTAACAGACTACGAAAAAGCAAAAGAAGAACTAGAAGAAGCCATCGAAAAGATCAAAACTCGATAGAAAAATACGAATAAATGCAAAAATCTTTTGCAAAATAGAAAAAATTTGTTATAATACCTATAGACGTGTAAGGAGGGATAATATGGCTAAAGTAGGAAATAGACAATACAAAACTCTAGTATGTAGTGAATGTAAAGAAGAAAATTATAGAGAACCTAGAAATGTAAAAAATACAACGGAACGTCTTGAAATGAACAAATACTGTCCTAGATGTAAGAAACACACTGTACATAAGGAGAAAAAATAAAATAAGTGAAATATCTTATTTTTTAATTTATTAGGAGTGAAAATATGATTAGTACAAATGATTTAAAAAATGGAATTACCATTGAATATGAAGGTAATATCTACGTTGTTATGGAAACACAACACGTAAAACCTGGTAAAGGGGCAGCTATTGTTAAAGCAAAACTTAAAAATTTAAGAACAGGAGCTATCTTTGAACAAACTTTTAATGCTGGTGTTAAGGTAGCAACCGCTCGTATTGAAAAACAACAAATGCAATATTTATATAATATGAGTGATGTTTTCTATTTTATGAATATGGAAACATATGAACAATTAGAGATTCCTGCATCAAACATAGGAGATCAAGCAAAATTACTAAAAGAAAACCTAGAAGTATATATTACTAGTTATGAAGGAGAAATTTTAGGAATTGACCTACCAGATAAAGTAGAATTAGTAGTAACTCATACAGAACCAGCTGTAAAAGGAAATACAACTACAAATGCTTTAAAAGATGCAGAATGCGAAACTGGATTAATGGTAAGAGTTCCATTATTCATCGAAGAAGGAGAAACCATTATTGTTTCTACTGCTGATGGAAAATATGTATCAAGAGCTTAAGGCTCTTTTTTTATTGCTTCAAAAATAAGAAAATGGTATACTCTTATCATAAGGTAGTGTGTATATGAGAAGACGTAGAGATAAGAGAAAAAATCTTTTCACCATTTTATTTTTGTTACTAGCTATGATGGGATTTGGATATGCCTATTTAAATGCTGATTTGGATATCAATGGTATCGCAAATGTTCCAAAAACTACATGGGATATTCATTTTGAAAATATTGTGATTAATCCCGATAGTGTAGAACTATCGGCATCAAATCAAGCCGCTACTATTAGTGAAAATCAAAAACAAGTAACCTATACCGTTACCTTAAAACAACCAGGAGATTTTTATGAATTTACAGTAGATGCCGTAAATAAAGGTACCATCGATGGAATGGTAGAATCCGTTACTAGTAAAATGAATGGAGTAGAAATAACGACATTACCAAATTATTTAAAATATTCCGTTACTTATTACGATGATATTCCAATTGAAAATCATCATTATTTAAAAAAAGGAGAGAGTGAAACTTATAAAGTACGTATAGAATATAATTCAGACCTTACAGCAGAAGATTTGCCAGGAGAATTACAATCCTATTCGTTTAGCTTTTCAGTATCATATCTTCAAGCAGATGACAATGCTATAGAAGTGGTTCATCGATCTTTCGCAACAGATTCTTGGGAAACAATTATCAATAATGTTCAACAAAGAAGAATACCATCTTATTATCAATTGGGTGATGAAAAAGAAGTGGATTTAGGAGAATTAGGAATTCATTCTGTCAGAATTGTCAATATGTCTACTCCAACAGAATGCAACGGAACAGGTTTCAGTCAATCAGCATGTGGATTTGTTTTAGAGTTTACAAGTGTAATTGGAAAAGAGTATATGAATCCGCAGTTAGAGTTTGATGAATCACCAGGATATGGGAATATAGGAGGATGGCCTGCCACACACATGAGAGAATGGCTAAATACAACTTTTCTGAATGAACTACCATCAGTACTTCGAAACAACATTTATCCTACTCGCGTTGTTTCAGGGCATAACTGCACGGAGACTGATAATTATAGAACGGACGATAAAATATATTTACCATCTGTAACAGAAATCTATGGAACGAACATCGAAGATACTGCAACGGAATTTACAAGAAGATTAGACTATTATAATGATGAAAACTGCACGACAAATGAATGTCGAAAAGCTTTAAAAAAACTAACAGAAACATTTAATTATTATTCTTATCTACGGACTCCACTATATTTTGAAAGATGTTATGATAAAAGCGATTTTAGAATTGTTGATTATGAAAAAGGTAAATTAAAAAACGATTTTCCTTTTCACGAATATGGAGCATCTCCTATCTTTAGGCTAGATTTAGAATCTTCGTAATAGCAAATTAAAGATACAACAACCAGAACTTGGATTATCAGTAATAGTGGAAACGGTAATTTAACCACAAGCAACGTCTTAATAAAAGGAGCTTAG
>CAMNHK010000030.1 GCA_946539445.1 uncultured Caryophanales bacterium | reverse complement strand
CATCAGCACTTTTACTTCCATCCGTTAATAATTTAGTTCCATCATCTGATGCTTTCAATACTTCGTCAGCATTTTGTGCCGCTTTATTTGTAGTTTTATTTGCAGCCTTTTTTAATGCACCATTTGTAAGACCATATGTAATTCCACCAAAAGTTGCTCCCCAAAATGCACCTGTTCGTGCGGCTTGATCCATTGTTTTTCCAGATGCCAATCCTGTTTCTGTAAAGGCACCATCTACACCTAATGCTGTAACTACTGCATTGGCTCCTGCTCTTAAATGTCTAACAGCCGTAGCCGTTTTTCCTGCCTTACCTAATAGTTTTCCGGCACCTGCTCCTAGTGCAGCATATCCTACTATATTTCCTGTTAAACGGAAAGCTCCAGCAATTGCACTATCTTCTGTGAAGTAAGATAGTTTTGCTTCTTCGCTTTCGTAGAATCCACTAAATACATCATGTGACCAAGTTTTATTAATGTTTTCTTGGCACCATTTTTCTACTGGACTATCTTTTGGTGCAATCCATCCAACTACCGATAATGCACCATCTCCAATTTCTTCGAAGGTTGATAATAATCCTTCTCCTAATTTTGATCCAGCCATTTTTCCTGTGGCTTTTAATCTTTGCCAATTATAAGCAGCTTGTTCGCTATAGTCTCTGGCTTGTCCTGCTTTAGCTCCAATTTCTTCTGATAGAGCTTTTACCATATCTCCAAGACTAGTAAATGCTGTCTCTACTGCTGATGTCGCGAAAGGTCCACCAATTAGATTTATACCATTGACAGCATTTAATGCGCTATAGGCACTATTTACTGAGGAACGAGCATTTTCTACTATTTGACTGGCAATGTTTTGTAGTTCTTCACGAACGGTATCAACCATTTCAAAGTCAGCAAAAACATCGGCTGTTTTTGGATCTTGACCGGTTAGCCAGCTTCCCAAGGATTGCTCTCCTTTAAAGACTTCCTTTAATCCCATAATTGATCTCCTTTCTAATTACCTTTTGCTGCGGCAGCAGCAGCTGCTGCTGCTTCTGCCTCTGCTCTTGCTTTATCAGCTTCATAGCAAGCATTTGCTCCTGCTTGAGCTTGATCATTATATCCATTTTGTAATTCGTCATGTTTTGCTACTGCTTTCGCATATAACCCTTCTGTAACTTGCCTGCAAGCTTCTCCCATGTCATTTGCTGCTTCTGAAATCTCATTTAATTTTCCTGTTAAATCTTTATTATAAGAACGAATTGCATTTTTAACATCTGGTTCTACTTGAACCAATGCTGTATTTATGCTTTTTTGGGCTTCATTTATCGCATCTTCGAAAGAAGTAATTGCTGCTTGAACGTCAGCTGGATTTATATCTCCATTTGCATCTTGTGCAGAAAACACTTTTCCGCACCATCCGCAGGTTGCGTCTTTTTTAGCTACCATTTATTTCACTCTCCCTTTTTATGCAATGCATAGGAAAGAGAGAAAACAATTTTTCTCTTTCTTATACATTGCATAGTTTGCAATGTATTTTTTTTTATTGTTCTCTATCGTATTGTAAAGCTTGATCAACTGCTTTTCTTAGGTTAACAGCTGATAATTTCATATCTTCCATAGCAGCAGGAACATCTGCTCCATAATAACTTGACCAGTTTTCTTTAACTGTATCTGACCAAGTAGTTTGAATTCCATCTGGAATTGTAGCTTTAATTGTTTGATCTAATTTTGCCATATCATCTGCCATTTGAGTTACGATGTTATCGATTTGTGTAGCATCGTCTGTAGCAGCACCTGGCGTAATTGTTAAATTCATATACTATATTTCTCCTTTCGTAATATACTATTTGAAATCTGCCTTAAGGTCACCAATCATATTCGTGAACTTAGTTGTTTGCATACCCATATATCCTTCAGCTTCATCAATTGTTTCAGCCAATTTCTTAAAGGTATCTTCTTTAGCTTGATACTTTTCTAATAAATCAACAGCTGGATCTCCTTGAATATCTCCACTAGTGATTTCTTCGATTAAACTTGTTAATCTTGTTAAGTTTGTTTTGTATCTTTCACCTGATTCTTGCAAAGCAGCTTTTAAAGCTCTTAGTGCGTCCTCATCTACGTGAATTGTTGCCATATTCTTATTTCACCTCCTATTATGTTTTCAGAATACAGTTCAATCCCACAACCGAACCCATATCCTATACATTCATTTTATCCACATTTTTCTAAATAATCAAGTATTTTGATAGTTTTCTAACATTTTTTTACAGTCTCTTTAAAATTCTTTTTTGTTTTTTGTAATTGTTTACACATTTCTATTCTTTTTACATATTCTATATTAGAAATGGAGGGATTATTTATGAATTGTAGCGAAGGTAGTTGCTCATCTTGCATTTCCAATGTATTAAAAAAAATACTTATTTTACAAGCAAAAGATTATGAGTGCAATTCGTATGCTGGTTGTGATAAACCTTTTTTAGGCCCTATTGCCACACAAGTTTGCTACAACACTCGACCAATTCAATTGTATAATTGTTGCAATGGAAGTCCTTGGACTTTTGAATACACCTTGCCGGATGGTAGTAGCGGTTCTAGCAATGTTTTTCGTATTGAGTCCATGGATGATTGTTGCTGTACCTGTCGATTGCTTACACTTGATCCAACAACTTCTCAATATGTCAACACTGGTCAATTTGTAACGATTGATTTGAATTGTTGCGGAGCTCTTCGTTGTTTAACGGATACATTTATAGATTTGTGTTCTTAAAAAAAATTGACTTTATAGTCAATTTTTTAATGTGATACTTTCAATGCTAGATATAGGTATTATTTCATCTTGCCAAGTAATAATCGAATTCTCTTTCTTTTGTATTAGATAGGTTTCTTCATAGACTTTTTCTTTTGTTTCAATTCTTACTTTTTTTTCATAGGAATTCGATGCAAAAATAGAATCTATTATGGATTCAATTGTATCTTTTTCTTCTTGCACCAAGCATTTTTCGGTGTTGTTTTTATTTTTAATCGTGGTTGGCATTTTATAAATTTTTGGTAATTCTTTCATATGTTTTCTCCTCTCTTCATTTTATGAAATCTCTTCATAAAAATACTATGTTTTTGGTATAATAGTACTGAAGGAGGGGATTTCTTGACAAATAAAATTAATTTTCGAATTGTATTACCCCTACTCTTATTATCGGGCATTAGTATTTTAACGATTTATAGTGCTATGACTTATACTTCTAGTTCTTTGGGAAACTTAGCTTTGAAGCAAGCTATATGGTATTTGATTGGATGGGTTTTAGTAGTCATTCTAATGAAATTAAAAAATGAATATCTCTATCATATGTCGTGGTTATTATACGGAGTTGGTGTTTTATCTCTAATCTTACTATTATTTTTTGGTACTCCGATTAATAATAGTCGGTGTTGGTTTGTCATTCCAGGAATTGGTAGTATTCAGCCAAGTGAATTTATGAAGATTTTTTTGATGCTAGTTCTAGCTACTATGATTCATAATTTTCGAAGTGACTATGACAATCCTACCGCAAAAGAAGAGTTTTTGTTTTTAATAAAAACACTAGGAATTGTTTTTATTCCTTCTATTTTAACTTTTTTGCAACCAGATACTGGAGCTGTTATTATTTATTTAGTTATTTATGCTTGTATGTTATTTGTAAGTGGAATCCGTTTTCGATGGTTTGTAGGGGCTGGAATAGGGATCGCTCTTTTTGCTGTTGGTTTTTTATGGCTCTATTTTTACAAAGATAATCTTTTTATTCAATTGTTTGGTAGTTCCATTTTTTATCGATTAGAGAGAATCTTTAATTGGAGTCAAGGTTCTGGCTTACAGCTTGAAAATGCTATGGCAGCCATTGGATCAGCCGGATGGTTTGGTCATGGATTTAATCAAACTCCTATTTATTTTCCAGAGTCTTCTACGGATTTTATTTTTGCGGTATATGCCTCTAATTTTGGTTTTGTAGGAGTTATCTTTCTAATTGGTGTTATTCTTTACTTTGATGTTCAAATCTTATTACTGGCTAAAAAAAGAATTGAAGATACCAATCAATATATTATTGCGGGGATTCTTGGTATGCTCGTCTTCCAGCAAATTCAAAATATTGGAATGACCGTTGGACTTCTTCCTATTACGGGGATTACTCTTCCTTTTATTTCTTACGGTGGAAGTAGTTTATTATCTTATATGCTTTTAATTGGAATCTTACTTAATATTTCTAGGAAAAAGGATAGAGTCTATAAATATAAATAAAAGTCACTATGACTTTTTTTTATGCAAAAAAAAGAAATATAAGAGCAACGAACACCTATATTTCCAAAAATACGAACTAATATTTTGTAAATAATATTTACTCTGATAAAGCAAATACATTGGTTTCTTTGGACAAGCATCAACTTATCGTTGGTGGTCTTAGCCATTATCATTTTGGGTTTTCCTTCCCATTACATTTTTTTCCCAACAGCGGATAAGATTTTATTATACAATCTTTACCATTAGCAAAGAAGGTGCTGTTAGCCATTTCGTAAGATATACCTTTGTATATCCGAGTTTTATTTCTATTTATGAATATTATCAGTATCCATAAATAACTTACCCTTCGGAGTTGTCTTTCTCCTAAAAAATTTGTAACTAAACTAGCCTGACAATTATTTCCATCCATGGTATACAAGCCCTAACTTTCGTTAGTTTGGAAATGTCGATCATTATTTATTTTGTATCTTTATTTTTATATAATTTCTTTTTTTATATTGTTTTATTAAAATAATTTTTTTTATTTTAAAAATATAAATTAAGGAATTACTGAATAAAGATGTTTGGTAAATAATATTATGACATCTCTCTTGCATCTTCTAGTTTATAATTCTATTATACTTGATTTTCGACTTTTGTCAACAAAAAAATAATATATTGTATATTATTTTTTTAATACTTCTTCATAAACTTCTCTTAATCGCTTTCCAATAATGCGAATATCGCGTTCCTCAGCCACCTTATATGCTTCTTCTCCTAAATATGGCAACTCTCCTTTTAGAATCTTTTTAATTTTTTCTTCAAACTCTTCTAAATTTTTTGCTTTATATACATTTACTCCATCTTGTAACCATTCATCAAAGACTGGAATATCTCGAATTAAGGCAGGGGTTTTGCAAGCACAAGCTTCTATAATAGGAATTCCTTCTGTCTCTTCGAGAGTCGGAAATAAATATAGGTCACAACCATTCATAGCTTCTACAATTTCTTCTTGTTCTACGTATCCTGCAAATAGTAAATTATCTAATTTTGTATTAACTGCATCTCGTACTTCTTTGGTAGTTGCGGATAACGGACTGTATCCAAACCAAATGAAGCGATATTCTGGAAGTCGTTTGGCTAACTCTACAAAATCTATGATTCCTTTTCTTTCGATGAAAAGTCCTACTCCAATGATTACTTTTTCAGTTTCTAATATATTGTATTTTTCACGGAATTTTTGTCTTAATACTTCCTTCCTTTGAAAACGGTCCAATTCAATGCCATTCGAAATTGCATAAATCTTTTTTTCTATTCCATATCCCTCTAATAGTTTCTTGGAATATGGTGTTGGTGTTATAATGACATCCCCTAACGAATAACATTTAATTAGCCATTTTTTAAAGGCAGGAGCTACTTGTTTGGAAAAGATAAAGCCATTTTTAAAATCTTCTTCTGTACTATGAGCATGATAAACTACTTTTTTCCCTTTCTTTTTCGCTAGTTTGGCTAAAGTAAAAGAATTAGGTCCATACCAGTTAATATGAGCTATATCATAGTCATCTTGTAAATCTGTTGTATATTCTATATTTTCATAGTCTAACGCTCTCATTTGATGATAAATGGCTTTTCCAAGGCCACTTTTTGAAAATATCTTTTCACCTTCTGTGTACAAAAGTACTTTCATAGTTTCATCTCCTTTTACTATTATAGCATGGACATAAAAAAAGGCAAGTTTCTCCTATAGTAAAAAAGAACTCCAATGGAGTCCTTTTAAATTTCAGTGGTGTCCGCGAGGCGACTCGAACGCCTGACCGATCGCTTAGAAGGCGATTGCTCTATCCAGCTGAGCTACGCAGACATTTCAGCTGACATTTAACATTATACAATAAAAGTACTTATTTTTCAAGTACTTTTTCTTTTTATGGCTTGGAAATTGTTTGAAATATTTCCCCATTAACTTCCAATACAACTCGATTTATATCATAAGTTTCTATAACAGAGTATGCCATTGTCTTGGCAATGTACTCTTGACTGGTTGGATTGGAATCTAATAAGTAAGAATTAAAGTTTAATACCATTACATTTTCTTCTTCGTGATAATCTAATAATTGGGTGTGATCATTTAATAAGCTTATTAATGGCCCTATTTCTTTTTTTAGTTCTTCTATTATAACTTCTATGGACTCTTTTTCATTGGAAATGTACTTGGTAACCGGTGTATAGTTCCAATCTTCATCTAAGTAGTACAATACTACTTTTTGGACATTTCCTGATGAATCTATTTCATATTCTTTGTTGATTCCTATTGATTTTGTGATTCTTTTTGGATATTGAAGAAGTGGCTCTTTTTCGATGGTTATTTCTAATGATTCAATTCCTTCCCATTCTAAGAGAGAATAAGCAAAACCGGTTAGTACAATTTCTTTTTTTGTGGTATTAAAAAAGTCTTTGGTTAAATCTACTTTTAGATTGGTCCCTTCTAATATTACTTCTTTGATTTTTGTATTGTTTGGAATAAAACCATTCAGTTCACTCGGAATATTTTTGCTGTCTTCTTTTAAATAATCGAGACATTCTTTCACTTTTTCTTCTATTTGGCTGCTTTGAAAAGGAACCTCTATTTGAACAAAGTAATGATTTTTATTTAATAAGTAAATCGTGTCTTTTGATGGAGCCATTATGGAATCTACTTCTAAATTCATGGGTAATATTTTAGACTTAGATGGATTCGTAAAAGGAATGGTACAAAGTGAGAGAATTATAAACATTCCCAATGTGGTTCCCCATATTTTTTCTAGGATTTTCTTTTGCATGCAATCACCTATTTTAACATATGAAAAAGCGTACAAAAATAGTACGCTATAAAGAGATTTCTTTTAGTTTTATCAATTCTACTACGGCACTTACTCGACCGTTTACCCCTAGTTTTTGCATTACATTTGAAATGTGATTTCGAACGGTTTTTTCACTGATTCCTAGTTTTTCCGAAATATCTTTGGTAGTATAATTTTCCATCAAGAAGGAAAAGATTTCTTTTTCTCTTGGTGTTAGTATATGATTCATTTCTATCACCTAAAATATTATATGAAAAACTTTATTCTTGGTTTCTATTCTTATAGTTTTTTTTGAAACTTCACGGTTATATCTTTTTTCATTTTAAACTTTTCTTGTACAAGACGCATAATTTTATTGGCTAATGTTGTATTATGATCTTCTGAGATACATACAACGGAAATATTATTACTATCAATCTTCGTAAAACAATCTAGGTCTAATTCCTTTTTGATTTGCTTTTCTATATTTTCTTCGGTTCCTTGTATCTCATTCAAATATTTTAGTTGTTCGTATAAATTATTTTTTTCTTGGGAAGTCAATTCTTCTCCTATTAATTGTTCTTTCAATCCCTCCATTTTTTCTTTGCGAACTTCTTCTAGGCTTACTCTCATAGCGGAAAGGGTATCTAACTCTTCTACTTTCTCAATTGTAGGAGTCTCTTCTATTTCTTTTTGAATTGTATCTAATAAATTGCTAGGCATTGTAATATAGTAAACTCCTAATACTAAAATGAAACTAAATAATGTTAAAAACCACAGATTTTGTTTATTCATCGTATGTCTCCTCCATTCTCTAAATTTTATGAAAATAAAAAAAGAATATTCTAAATATTCTTTTATTTTTCTATAATTTTCTCAATAGCCTTCATTAAACCTAGTTTTCCATAGGGATACGTTAAAGATCCTTGCATATAGGCAATGTATGGGGCTCTCATCGGTCCGTCACAAGATAATTCAATCGATGATCCTTGGGTAAAAGACCCACTTGCCATTACTACTTTATCGGTATATCCAGGCATATCCCATGCTTCTACAACAGCGTTGGAATCAATGGCAGATCCTTCTTGGATTCCTCTCGTGAATTCTAAAAGTTTATTTGGATCTTTGAATATAATATTTTGTACAATGTCGGCTCGAGTTTCTTTATAAGTGGGTTCTACTTCATATCCTAATACTTCTAAGACACGACTTGTTAAAATGGCTGTTTTTAAGGAGGAGGCTACTACGCCTGGAGCGAAGTATATACCTTGAAGAAGTTGCTTGTTAATTCCTAAGGTAGGTCCTACTTCTCTTCCTTCTCCTGGAAGAGTTAAGCGTTCTGCACATAATTCAATTAAGTCATGACGTCCGGCAATGTAGGCACCGTTCGGAGCAATTCCTCCTCCTAAATTTTTAATTAAAGAACCTACAATGACATCGGCTCCAACGGAGATTGGTTCTCCTGATGAAACAAATTCACAGTAACAGTTATCCACCATAACTATTACATTGTTGTCGATCTCTTTGATGCATTTAATTACTTTTCCTACTTTATCTAGTGATAAGCTCTTTCTAGTTGAATATCCTTTACTTCGTTGTATTTCTACTACTTTTACTTTATGATTTCTTATATATTCTTTGATTGTTTCATAATCGAAGTCGTCCTCTACTAAATCAATTTGATCATAGTGTACTCCAAAACTTTTAAGAGAACTCTTGTTTTCTTTTATTCCAATTACTTCGTCGAGTGTATCATATGGTTTTCCACATATGCTTAAAAGAGTATCTCCTGGTCGAAGAAGGGCAAAAAAGCATACGGTTAAGGCATGAGAACCTGAAATGAATTGACTTCTGACTAGAGCATCTTCTGCTCCTAAAACATCTTTAAAGATATTTTCTATCGTTTCTCTTCCTAAATCGTTGTAACCATAGCCAGTTGTGGAATTAAAGCAAGCTTCTGATACTTTATTTTTATGAAAACTAGCTAACACTTTTAAACTATTATATTCACAAGCCTCATCGATTTGACGGAATTGTTCTTCACAATCTTTTTCACAACGATTCACTAATTCTACTACTTTTTCACTAATTCCTAATAATTGATACATATTTCTTCTCCTCTCAATTATTGTATTTTCCACCATCTACTCGGATAATGGAATCGTTTACATAGTTTGCTTTGGAACTTGCTAAAAACACCACTACTTTGGCTATTTCTTCTGGCTCTGCAAATCGTCCTAGCAATATTTTTTTCTTTTCTTCTTGAATTTGATCTAAGCTTAATTCTTTATTCATAGGGGTTTTTACCCATCCTGGACAAATACAATTCACATTTATAAAAGGGGCTAGTGTACGTGCTAAGTTATGAGTTAGAGAAATAACTCCTGCTTTGGATGCATCATAATCACAACTTTCTGGATAATACGTATCTAGCGCATTGGTAGAAGAAATGTTAATGATTTTTCCTTTTTTAGACTCTAACATAATTCTAGCAGCATATTTACTACATAAATAAGTTCCTATTAAATTGACATCTAATACTCTTCGAAATTCTTTTATGTTTTTATCAAAAAATAAACTATCTCTAGAAACTCCAGCATTATTTACAAGTATATCTAGTCCTCCAAAGGTATCGGTAATTTGATTCATCATAGCTTCTACTTCCTCTTCTTTGGAGATATCGCATTTGATGGCTAAAGCTTCTACTGAGTATTTTTCTTCGATGTATTTTTTTAATTCATAAGCTTCTTCTTCATGATGGCAATAATTAATCACTACATTAACATTTGCTTTGGCAAATTCTTCAATACAACTGGCTCCAATTCCTCGATTACCACCAGTTACTAAGGCTACTACTTTTTTCATATAATCTCCTATTGATTTTCTAATTGGTAATTTTTTATATAAAGTTCTAATTCTTCCTCATCCATATCTTGAAATATAGAGGTTGTTTTCCCCTCTTGTATTCTTACAATGGTAGGAGGATGGATTTCCTTTGGATTTATATTTAATACTCGAAGTATTTTTTGATAATTTTTATCGGTATCTTGGTTTAGTGAGAGATAATCTATTTTTTCCTTCTTTAATTGTTTTTGAACTTCCTTACAGTCTGCACATTTTTTCTGAATAATAAGTAACGTTATAGACTCTTCCTTTTGTATCTTTTCTAATATAGTAGACTGGGGAGTTAATAATTTATTATGAATTATGAAAAAAGAAGGAATTGCAAATAGAACGATAATTCCAATTCCCAATAAAAACCTTCTTTTTAGTTCCATAAATTCAGGATCTTTCATTTTATCACCTGTTTCTGGCATATTTTTCTAACATTTCTTTTTTCTTTTCTTCAAATTTTTTTCTCGATAATCCAAAGATTGGATTAATTTGATTATTTATTATAAATGGTTGATTGATTTCATGAATATAAGATTCTCTTTCTACTATTTCTTCTAGTGTCAAGCGAAGAATACTAGCACTATTTTTTAATACCTTTAAACATCCTTTTCCCGATAAATAAGGCATAACTTTATTTAAGTGTTCTTTGTCACAAACCAAAACGAGAGGTAATAGATATTCTTCTCCAAACCGATTTCTAACAAATTCAATATTTTCTTGTAATTCTTCGGCACTTTTCCGAAAAATACTACCGGTTACCGGAATTCTATTTTGAAGACATAAAGTAATAATTTTCTCTACTTCTTCTGGTTTTTTACCAAAGCAATTATTCATTGGCTTTTCTTGCAGTAACTGTGTAAAAATTTGATAGATTTTTTCAATCTCTTCTGGTGTCCTTTTAAATACTTCTCCAATTGGAGATATTCCAAGTTTTTCACACATATTGATAATATCTAAGGTTTCTTTTGGAGGTTTACGGAATAGACTTCCTGATACTTTTAAATTCTTTTCTCTACAAATTAATAGTATTTCTTCTACTTCATTTGGTTTTCTTTTATACATAGTCTCTGCTGATTCTACTTGATATTCCTCACAAATTTCTTGAATTTCGCCCAATTCTTCTATTTTACGAGATAACATCGAAGCGGAAATTGGTTTATGATTTGCCTCACAGTAAGAGAAGATTTCTTCTAACTCTTCAGGACATTTTTGAAAGAAAGAACCGGTTATCTTAATATTGTGTTTCTGACAAATCGAAATAATTTCTTCTACTTCATGAACTGATCTTGAAAATATATTTCCAGTAATTGGTATCTTATAGTAATTGCAGATACTTACAATTTCTCTTGCTTCTTCATAGGACCTTTGAAAAATGATTGGGGTAAATGGAATTCCATTTCTTTTCAGAAGCGTTACCATTTTTTCTATCTCTTTTGGGGTAGAATTGAAAACCCCTCCCGCTGCAGGGATTCTTTTCATCTGACAGGTTTCTATTATTTTTAAAACTTCTGCTGGTGTTTTACGAAACATGCTCGTTTCGATTGGTATTCCTTTTTCTTGACAAATAAGGGCTAATTGTTCAATTTCTTCGGCTGTTCGATAAAAAACCGTTCCCTCTTTTTTCAAAGAATACTTATCACACATTTGAAAAATAGCTTCTAATTCTTCTTGGCTTTTTTTGAAAAAACTTCCCGTTATTTTTTCTTTTGGAACTCCACTCTTTAAGCAATAAATAATAATTTTTTCGACTTCTTTAGCATTTTTGTGAAACATAGAGTCTGCTACCTTCACATGATATTCATTGCAGACTTCTATGATTCTTCTCATTTCTTCTGGAGAAGAATTAAATGGCGTTAAATGATCCATTAACCCTTGTTCTTCACAAATGGATAGAAGATCTTCTAATTGTTCTGGATTTAGGCGGAATATTCCACCGATTGGATCAATTCCCATTTTTTGGCAAGATTCTAATATTAATCTTAAGTTATCCAAAGAGCAGCCAAACATACTACTTACTATTCGGGTATCGTACTTTTCACAAATTCTTTTCATTTCTAAGATTTCGGATGATTTTTTATGAAAGGTACTTCCGGTAATTTCAATTTGATTTTCTTGGCAAATACGAATGATTTTTTCTAGTTCTTGTGCATCTTGCTTAAATACAGAGGCGGTAACTGGTATGTGATAACTGGCACAAACCAATAGGATATTTCCAATTTCGAAAATATCTTTTTCACTGGTTGCTGCCGCAAGCAATGCTTCGGTTGATAAATAAGGAGCATATTTTTTTTCAATTTCTTGAATTCTTCTTTTATCTACTCGAAGGATACTGGTATTTTTATTTAGGGCTTTTAATCCCATATTCTGTTCTACATATTCATACGTTTCTTGTAATTGTCTAGGGGGTGTTGATAAAATATGAAGGCATGTTTCTACATTATAATTGTATATTTGGTGAGAAGCTAAAAAAGAATAATTATCTTTTATTGCTTCTACATTCCAATATAGAATACTTGGACATTTTTCTATATTGGATGGGCTAATATTTAATTCTTCTATTAAGAATTGTAGAACTTCTTTCATTTCCTCATATGTTGTTTTTTCTTCTAATTCTTTTTTTCTTTGACGAGTGAAATGTAAATTATATTGTTCTAATAAAGAATTTAGTTTTGTGACTTCTATCATTCCATCTCACCCCATAACGTCATATCTTCTTCTAGTTTTTCAATATATTCTACCCCTAATTTTTGAATTAGGCTTTTTATTTTTTCCTCAAATAAATCGGATGGTTGAAGAAAGATATAAGGATTGTTCTCCAAAATATCGTATACATCTCGAAAATGAAGAGAAATACAGGTATTTATATTTTGTACTACATCGTCTATGTTGTTTTTTATTTCTATAATGGCACTTTCTCCATAAATTTCTTTTATTTTATCTAGATTCATCTTCATTTTCACCACCAACCTATTATCATTTTACAATAGTTTAGCCAAAAAAGAAAGAGTCTTACACTCTTTCTACTTTGATAAATGCTTCTTCGTCGTTTAGTTCACATTTGTCTTTTTCTTTTAGAGAACTATCTTTTATCAATTCTTCTCCTAATACTTCTCCCATAACATAATCTTTGTATTTTGTAAGCATTTTTTCTACTTGATCGGTTCCATTATAGAACACCTTAATATGATCTGTAATTACAAAGTCTGCTTCTTTTCGTAGAGATTGAACTTTACGAACAAATTCACGAGCTAATCCTTCTAAAATCAAGTCTTCTGTTAATTCCGTGTCTAATACTACGATGGTACGGTTATTAGAAGTAGATGCATATCCTTCTTTTTGTTTAATAGATACTAGAGTATTTTCACTATTTAATACAAAGTCTTCTCCATCTAGCTGAACGGTTAATCCTGATTCACTGATTTGAGATATTTCTTTCGATGTTAATTTGGAAATAATACTTTGTAATTCTTTCATCTTTGGCCCTAGGGTTTTTCCTAAAACTTGGAAGTTTGGTTTAATAACATATTCAAGATATTCCGTCATATCTTCTTTAAAGATAACATCTTTTACATTTAATTCTTCTTTAATAACAGGAAGTAAGTCGCCAATAATCATTTCATCACTCTTAGGTAAGATTAATTTTTGGATTGGTTGACGTACTTTAATATTTACTTCTTCTCTGGCAAATCTTCCTAGAGAACAAACATCTCGAACTAAATCCATGCGTTCTTCTACCACTTCATCCATTAACTCTTCTTTTTCTTGTGGGAAATCTGCCAAATGAACGGATTTTTCTCCTGTTAATTTTTGATAGATTTCTTCTGTCATAAATGGTGTCATAGGTGCACAAATTTTTGCTAGTGCTACTAATACTTCATATGTGGTTAAGTAAACCGCTTTCTTTGACTCAGTTAATTCAGAATCCCAGAATCTACGTCTATTACTTCTGATGTACCAATTTGATAAATCATCATTTAAGAATGGAACAATTAATTTAGCAGCTTTATTTAAATCGTATTCTTTATAGGCTTCATTTACCCCTTTTATTAAACGATTTAATTTTGAGATTAACCATCTATCAATTAGTTCACGATTCTTTACTGGAATATCATATTCTCTTGGATCAATATGATCCGCATTGGCATACATTTCAAAGAATGAATAAGCATTCTTGAAGGTTGATATATATTTTGAATATACTTCTTTTAGTCCATCCACATCAAATTTTAATGGGGTCCATACAGGGGATGCATATAACATATAGAATCTTACGGTATCTGCTCCATATTCTTCCATTATTTCAAATGGAGAAATAGCATTTCCTCTTGATTTATGCATCTTTTGTCCATACTTATCTAGTAGTAAGTCATTTACTAAAACATTTTTATATGGTGATTTTCCCGTTACAAATACAGAAACAACCATTAGGGAGTAGAACCAACCTCTTGTTTGATCTATTCCTTCACAGATGAAATCTGCTGGATATTGTTCTTCAAATAATTTCTTATTTTCAAATGGATAATGGTATTGTGCAAATGGCATTGCTCCACTATCGAACCAACAATCCATAACATCTTTTACACGAGTCATAGGCTTTCCACAGTGTGGACATTTAATATGAACATCATCTACATATGGTCTATGTAATTCAATGGTTTCGTCAATATTTTCAATGGCTTTTTCCACCAATTCTTTACGAGATCCAATCATCTCATCATGACCACATTCACATCTCCAAAGTGGAATTGGCGTTCCCCAATAACGATTTCTAGAAATTGCCCAATCATTCATATTTTCTAGCCAGTTTCCAAAACGTTTTTCTCCTACATAATCTGGATACCAATTTACTTTCTTATTTTCCGCAATGATTTCATCTTTCTTTGCCGTTGTTTTGATATATAGAGATGGTTTTGAATAGTAAACAAGTGGTGTTTTGCATCTCCAACAATGTGGATAATCATGGTTCATTTTTTGTTTTTTGAATAGCTTATCATTTTCAGCTAAATACTTTATGATTTCCACTTCTAATTCAGGATCTACTACTAAACGTCCTTTCCAAGGTCCTTCTGTAAAGCATCCATCCTCTCCTACTGGATTTAACATAGCAAGATCATATTTTAATCCTACTTCATAGTCGTCTTGTCCGAAAGCAGGCGCGATGTGAACAATACCAGTACCATCTTCCATGGTTACATATTCATCGCAAGTAACAATAAATGCTTTTTTGTTTTCTGGTACTTTTAAAATTGGTAATAATTGTTCATATTCTCTGTTTTCTAAATCTTTTCCAAGATATTCTTCTACTACTTCATACCCATCTCCAAGCATTTTATCTGCTAAAGATTTTGCTAAAATGAAGTTGTATCCTTTGGATAGGCATTTTACATATTTTTCTTTTGGATTTACACATAATGCTGTATTGGAA
Organism: uncultured Caryophanales bacterium; assembly: GCA_946539445.1. Lineage (GTDB taxonomy): Bacteria > Bacillota_I > Bacilli_A > RF39 > UBA660 > UBA3789. The sequence continues at coordinate 361 of CAMNHK010000030.1, read as the reverse complement.
AGTAAAGTCCATGGAGTTGTGGTCCATACTAAATAATAGGTATTCTCCTCATCTTTGGCTTTAAATGGAACAAATACTGTATTAACGGATACTTCTTTATACCCTTGGGCTACTTCATGAGAAGCAAGTCCTGTTCCACAACGTGGACACCATGGAACAATTTTTAATCCATCATAAATGTATCCATCTTCAAAGATTTTCTTTAAAATCCACCATTCTGTTTCAATATAATCATTATTGTAAGTAACATAAGGGTGCTCTAAATCAATGAATTGTCCCATTTCTCTTGTAAATTTAGTAAAAAACTCTTCATTTTTCCAAACACTTTCACGACATTTTTGATTGAATTCTTTGATACCAT
>CAMNHK010000029.1 GCA_946539445.1 uncultured Caryophanales bacterium | reverse complement strand
GCAGAAGCTGCACCTGAAATTGTTTCGGTTACTCCAATTGATACTAATTTGGAATCTACGGAGGATACTCCTCAAATCATTGCTTCTAATGATGGAGTGGATGAAGCTCCAACTATGGTAACTACGGAAGAAGTTAATGATGTTCCTATTGAACCTGTTGTTGATAGTTCTTCCAATGTTAGCGAAGAATCTAGTGTAGATACTTCTACTGTTGTACCAGAAATTGCAGCAGCAACGGAAGTGGGAGCTGTTGTTTCAAAGGAAGCTATTCCGGCTATTCAATTACCAATGGAAGGAGATTCTATTGTTATTAATGATAGTTATTCAGCTCCTGAGGAAACTTCAGTAGAGTCTGCAACTATTGAGGTAGATCCTACAAAGACGGTTATTGTTCGTGATTATAATCATGATGATAAAGCTATTTTAGTTACGCAAAGTCAGGGTAAAAAACTACGTTCTTCTAAAGAAAAGCAAAGAGCTTTGGTTCACTCACAATCTTTGAGTTTGGAAGAAAATGTTACCGAGCAACAATTAGAAGATATGCTTTCACAATTAACGTCTTTATATGAACAAGGAAAAACAGAAGAAGCAGAAGCAATGTCTGAACAAATTAGTATTTTAAGTAAGAAATTGAAACCTGCTGCTTAGGGGGAAATATCATGCAGTTAAGTTTAATGAACGAAAGCGTTCGTGAAGATAATTACGGGGAATATATTGATAAGATTATCAATATATTTCGTCTTTCCAGTAAAAATAGCTCTATATTATTTAGATTAAAAATCGTTCAAGATAGAGCTACCATAAAATTATCTATTATCAATCAAAGTGGAGCTAGTCAAGAATATAGTGACGTTGTGATGAATTGTGATACTATATTTTACCAATCTTTTTTGATTCCATTAGTAGAACAAATGAATGAAACTATTACAATTAATGTAAAAGATATCGTGAATTTGGATGGAGATTCTTTATATACATTTCGTATGGTAACGGAGAATAATGATTTATTTACGATTGATGGTTTAAGCTATGATGATGCTAATCACTTATTAGAAAGAGTTAATAAAACGATAGAGGAAAAGAAGCCTTTGATTGTTCCAAATAATGAAGGAAAGGGGAACTTTTGGATTTTTTTATTGATGATAGCAATCTTTGTTGTGGCTTTCATCGTGTTTATTAGTTTTAAATAAAAGAGTTATTGAGAGGAGAATGAATATGCAAAGTGATGTGTCTAGACGTCGATGGTCGTTTTGTGCAAAAGTATTATTCTTCTTTTCAATAACTTTATTTGTTTGGGGAATTGTTTTACAAAAGAATTCTTCTTTGATGGATCCTGTCAAAGATGTCGAACCTATTTCTCAAGACAGTAGTACCATAACTATTTCTACTTCGGATGGTAGTGAAGTAGTTCCTGGTAATATCATTATAGGAGAAGGCAAGCCTGGAATTCCGGATGAAACTCATATTTCTCAAAAAAATGTTGGAGATAATTATGTTCCAACTTTGGAAGAAACGAATAGTATTTTTCGGGATACTATACAGGAGACTTATCACATTTCGGTTCGTTATGGAGATGAAACGAAAGGGTATAAGGTCGCAGGGGTAGAGACGACTCCAATTACAGATGCTGATGTTGTTCAAAAACAACTTCAATATTTGAATGAGACTTTACAATTGTATCCACAAGGAATGTTTGAGGAAATAAAAAATGGGGGAATTCCTTTAACCATTATTTTGATTGATCATTATTCGGAAGAATTGATCACAGGAGTAACGGATTCCAGTTATTCTTATGCCGTTATTTCCATTGCGGCAGCTTATTCTTTTCGAGAATCGTTCTATCATGAATCTTATCATTACATCGAACGTTATTTATTGAAAAAAGGAGTTACTTTTAGTTCTTGGAAGTCTTTAAATCCAGCAGGATTTCAATATAATCGAGATATTAATGATAATACTTTATCTTATGATCGAACGTTTTCGGAAAAAGCATCTTTTGTAAATAATTATGCTCAATCAGCTCCGGAGGAAGATAGAGCATCTACGTTTGAATATATGATGGCTGAAAATAAAGCTAGTTGTTTGAATTATGGTAATCCAGTTTGGATGAAAGCAAACTATATGGCTATGAATATAGATACTGTATTAGATACAGTTCGTCCTGATGTGGAAGAGTATTGGGAAAGATTTTTAGATTAGAGGATGTAATATGAAAGAAATAATAATCAATGATTTTAATTTAAGAGATGATGAAATAGAAGAAAGAGTAATTCGAGTAAAGGGATTAATCCTTCATTCCAATGGAAAAATTCTTCTTGCTCATAATAATAATACTTATCAATTTCCTGGAGGTCATAAGGAAGATGATGAATCTATGAATGATTGCATTCTTCGGGAAGTAAAAGAGGAAACTGGTATTGATGTGGAATTAACGGAAGAACCATTTTTATGTATTCGTACTTATGATAATAATTATTTTGGGACTGGTAAAAAAGTTTTAAATAGTATTTATTATTATCGATTCTTTACAGATGAGGCTCCTAATTTTCATGAAACTCACTATGATGAATTAGAACTTGCTACGGATTTCAACTTGTTTTATGTGAATTTTTCCGATTTAAAAGAATTCTTACAAAAAGAAGAACAAAATGGGAATATGGACTCAAATATTGCGAGAGAAATGATTCATGTTGTAGATGAATATGTGAATCTATTTGGAGGTGTAGAATGAGAGTTTTAGTTACCGGAGGTACTGGATATATTGGAAGCCATACTTGTGTAGAATTGTTAATGGAAGGACATGAAGTTATTATTGTAGATAACTTAGTTAATAGTAAAAGAGAAGTTGTAGATAAAATAGAAGAAATTACTGGGAAAAAGGTAATTTTCTATGAAAATGATGTGTGTGATAAAAATGCCTTAAGAACAATTTTTGAAGACAATCAACCAATTGATGCTGTTTTACATTTTGCTGGATTAAAAGCGGTAGGAGAATCTGTTTCTCAACCAGTTCGTTACTATGAAAATAATATTGGTTCTACTTTATCTCTTGTTACGGTTATGAAAGAATATAACTGTAATAAAATTGTATTTAGTAGTAGTGCTACTGTTTATGGAGATCCAGAAGATTTACCAATCACAGAATTAATGAAGGTCGGGGGAACTACGAATCCTTATGGAACTAGCAAATATTTTATAGAGAGAATTTTAAAAGATGTATGTGTTGCGGAAAAGGATTTTAGTGTTGTTCTTCTTCGTTATTTCAATCCGATAGGAGCTCATCCGTCTGGATTAATAGGAGAAAATCCAAATGGTATTCCTAATAATTTGATGCCTTATATTATTAAAGTCGTAACAAAAGAATTACCAATTTTAAATGTTTTTGGTGATGACTATGATACTCCAGATGGTACAGGAGTTCGAGATTATATCCATGTTGTTGATTTGGCAAAAGGGCATATTAAGGCACTTGATAAAACCAATGAGACCGTTGGTGTTAGTGTATACAACTTAGGTACAGGATGTGGGTATAGTGTACTCGATTTAGTGAAAGCATTTGAAAGAGTAAATGGAGTAAAAGTTCCTTACAAAATCGTTGATAGACGTCCTGGGGATATAGCTAGTTGTTATGCAGATCCTACCAAAGCTTATGAAGAATTAGGATGGAAGGCAGAACTAGGATTAGATGATATGATGAAGGATTCTTATAATTTCATTTTAAAACAACAAGAAGAATCTAAATAAATGCATTTATTATTTATACTAATTATATTTTTCAAATAAAAGTCTTTTCTAAGACTTTTTTTGTGCTATAATAGGGTGGTTGTTGTTTGAAAGGAGGTAGTAAAATGAATCGTTATTTTTTAATTCCTGTTACATCTAGATCTGTTCAAATGGGTGGTATTTCTTTTTTTACTATGCTCAAGCAAATGGACAGTGATTTGTATAGAAGAGAATTGGATCGTATTGAGATTACTTATGAATTACCAAAGAAAGCACCCGTTTCTAATAAGGCGATTGAAATATTTAATCAAAAAACAAGTGAATTGTATCAACAACGTAGTATTCCTCAATTCTTAGTAATTGTACAAAATGAAGAGGGAATCAAAGAATTAGTTACTCATAAAGATGTTACTTTTGTAAATTCATCTTATTTAGAGGCCTTTGAAAGAAAACCAGAAGATGTTTTAGAATTGTTTGATCAATATCCTTATTATTCGCAAAATGTTGCGGATTTTGTAGATATTGGAATGGTTCCTGAAAAAGAAAAACAGAAGTATTTACAAGAGAATAATTAGTTATTGTTTTAAATTTTAAAATACTGTATAATATTAGTCATTGGAGGAAATAATATGGCAAAGAAAGAAAATAAAAATGTTCATGAAGTATTTGTTAAAATCGAAGGAGAAGATTGGCAAAAGGCTTTAGATCGTGCTTTTACAGAAAAACAAAAGACTGTTAAAGTAGATGGTTTCCGTAAAGGAAAAGTTCCAAGAAATGTTTATGAAAAGAGATTTGGTAAAGAATCTTTATTCTTAGACGCTGCTAATGCTGTTTTAGAAGTTGCTTATATGAAGGCAATGACTGATTCAAAATTAGAACCAGTTGTTCAACCTGTTATAGATATTAAAGATATGGATGAAAATGGTGTAGAATTTAAATTTATTATTACTACTAAACCAGAAGTTAAAATTAATAAATATAAGGGATTAAAGATTAAACCTGAAAAAGTAGAAGTAACAGAAGAAGAGATTAATCATGAATTAGAACATTTACTTGAAAAATATACAGAGTTAGTTACGAAAGATGGCGCTGTTGCTGATGGCGATGTTGCTATCATTGATTTCGAAGGATTCAAAGACGGAGTTGCTTTTGATGGAGGAAAAGGAGAGAACTATTCTTTAGAAATTGGATCTCATACATTTATTCCTGGATTTGAAGAGCAAGTTATTGGTATGAAAGTTGGAGAGGAAAAAGATTTAGATCTTACTTTCCCAGAAGATTATGGAGCAAAAGATTTAGCTGGTGCTAAAGTTGTTTTCAAAGTAAAAGTAAACGAAATTAAAGAAAAACAAACTCGTGAATTAGATGAAGATTTCTTCGAAGATTTAGGAATGGAAGGAATTGATTCTGAAGAAAAACTTCGTGATGAAATTAAAGCTTCTATTAAAGCTCAAAAAGAAATGGATGCTGAGAATAAATATGTAGATACTATTTTAGAAGAAGTTGCTAAAAATGTAGAAGTAGACATTCCAGAAGCTATGGTAGAAGAAGAAGTAGATCGTTTAATGGCTCGTTTTGAAGAGCAAATGAAAATGCAAGGTATCTCATTAGAATTATATTATCAATTTACGGGATCTACGGAAAAAGATTTAAAGAGCCAAATGGAAAAAGAAGCTTATAACAATGTTTTATATCGTTTGATGTTAGAAGAAATTCGTGTAATTGAAAAAGCAGAAGTTAGTGAAGAAGAAGCTGAAAAAGAAGCGGAAGAATTAGCTAAAAAATATCAAATGAAAAAAGAAGATTTCTTAAAAGACTTTGGTGGAATCGATTTAGTAAAATATGACTTAGAAATGAGAAAAGTTATTGAATTACTAAAGGAATATAATAAATAGTAAAAAGAAGCAATTTGCTTCTTTTTTTTTCTTTCTATAAGTTTTTTTTATGATATTTTTTTTCTCATAAAAATCTTTTTTTTTTGTTGAAAAAATGTTTTTTTCCGCTATAATAAGAAACAGTATTTAAAAATTTGGAGGTGTAATGCGTTGAAGGATAAACTCTTAGTATTAATAATAAATGATATGGTTATATTTCCAAATAATGAAGTCAGAATCGAATATGACAATACTTATGATAAACAAATGATTGATATTGTAGATCGTATTGATGATAACTTGATGTTGATTGTAAATCCAATTGGAGATGCGATTACCAATGTTACTTCTTTTCCTAAAATAGGAGTATTAGGACGTTTAAAATTAAAGATGAATGTTCCTAATGGGAAAACTAGAATTGTTATTGAAGGAATTGAAAGAGTAAAACTATCTTCTTTTGTGGAAGAAGGTAATTATTTTAAAGCGGATTATGATGAAGTTGAAATAGAAGAAACAAAGGAGGACTCTGATTATTTTAATTTATTAGTGAAATCCTTAGAAAACTATATTAGTAAAGTTCCTTATATGGGAAATGCTATTATGAGTCAATTGAATGGAACGAAGAATTTGAACGATTTGTGTGATTTAATTGTTAGTTTCTTGCCAATTAGTTATGAGAATAAAAAGAGATATATTACAACGATTTCTCCTATTGAGAGAGCTAAATTCTTAATAGAAGATATGCGTAGAGATTTGAAGTTTGCTGAATTAGAACAAAAGATTGAAGCAGAAGTAGAAAAAGAATTAGATGATACTCAAAAAGAATATTTTTTACGGGAAAAAATACGATTAATGCAGAAAGAACTTGGAGAGGGGCACAACAAAGATGAAGAAGTAGAACAAATATCTAAAAAAATAGCCAAGTTAAAGTGTAATGCAAAAGTAAAAGAAAAAATAAGAAGAGAATTAGATCGTTATGATAGTTCCAATATTAATTCTCCTGAATTAGGAATGATTCGGGATTATTTAGATTGGATGTTACATTTACCATGGGGAATTTATACGAAAGATACAAATGACTTAAAAAAGGTAAAGAGTATTTTGGATTCTTCTCATTATGCTTTGGAAGAAGTAAAAGATCGTATTTTAGAGTATTTAGCCGTTAAGCAAAATACCAATAATTTACGAAGTCCTATTTTGTGTTTGGTAGGACCTCCAGGGGTTGGAAAAACATCTTTGGCTTTAAGTATTGCGAAAAGTTTAAATCGTAAAACGGCTAAAATAAGTGTTGGTGGAATTAATGATGAAGCGGAAATTGTAGGTCATCGAAGAACTTATATTGGATCTATTCCTGGAAGAATTATACAGGGAATTCGAAAAGCTGGAACGGCTAATCCGGTCTTCATTATTGATGAAATTGATAAAATGACAAAAGATATTAAAGGAGATCCAGCTAGTAGTTTATTAGAAGTATTAGATCCTGAACAGAACAATAAGTTTTCGGATCATTATATTGAAGAAGAATTTGATTTGTCAAAAGTTATGTTTATCGCAACGGCAAATTATGTGGAACAAATTCCTTATGAGTTACGGGATCGTTTAGAAATTATTGAGATATCTAGTTATACAGAATTTGAAAAATTAGATATCGCGAAAAACCATTTAATTCCAAAAGAATTAGAAGAACATGGATTAACTAGCCTACAAGTTCAAGTAGAAGATGAAGCTATTTTAACGATGATTCGTAATTATACAAAAGAAGCAGGAGTTCGTGAATTAGAAAGAGTCATTGCTACTTTATTTCGAAAAATTGTTAAAAATTTATTGCTAAATCAAGATATGGCTTTTTATCAAATCGATTCCTCTAAATTAGAAGAGTTTTTAGGAAAAAAGAAATATGTATATATGGAAAATGATATGAACGAAGAAGTAGGGGTAGTTAATGGTATGGCCTATACTATTTTTGGAGGAGATATCTTACCAATTGAAGCTACTTTATTCAAAGGAAAAGGAGATTTGATTCTTACAGGATCTTTGGGAGAGGTTATGCAAGAATCTTGTCGTATTGCCCTAAACTATATCAAATCCAATATGGAACAATTTGGCATTGATAGTCAATTGTTGGATGAACATGATATTCATATTCATGTTCCAGAAGGGGCTGTTAATAAAGATGGACCTTCTGCTGGAGTTACTATTACTACCACGCTTATTAGTTTATTTACTAATAAGAAAGTTCCAAAGACGGTGGCTATGACTGGTGAAATAACTTTACGTGGAAGAGTTTTAGGAATTGGAGGACTAAAAGAGAAAGTGATTGGTTCTCATCGTGCAGGAGTTAAGACTATTTACATTCCTGCTGAAAACGAAAAAGATTTGGATGAAATACCGGAAGAAATCAAAAAAGACATTCGCTTTATTGCGGTTCATCATTATAAAGAAATTTTTGATTCTCTTTTTAAAAGTGGTGAAAAATAATGGATTATACTACGGAAGATTTTGTAAATGTATTGTTGTTAAGAAATCAACTTGTGAATGTTGAGTTATCGGAGTTGATGAAATTTTATGAAGACTACGATCGTTTTTGTACCTTTTTACGAAGTGTATTAGTTTTACGTGATGTCGATAGTGCCTTTTTATTGTTTCGTCCTGAGTTTATCGAGAAAATAGAGAGAGTTATTCAAATTCATCGTTTTGGGGAGAAACGTTCAGAGGTTTGGGGAGATATCAATGAAATTGTTCTCTATTTAAATCAAATTAAAAGCTATAGTGACGATTTTCGGGAGATGTTAAAAGAAGATTATCGAACTTATCAACAAGATTGTCGAAAAACACCTTTTGAAGATGAGAATGAATTCTTATACTCTATGGCCTATGATGCTGTTGTTTATTGTGCTATTCAACGAAATGATATGGATTTTATTACAGAAGATGATATGTATTTAGTATCTATTAATTATTTTATTGAGACTTTTCCAGAAATGTTTCAAGATCCTGCCATTCAACAAAGAGTTCTAGAAAAAATAGCTGGTATTGAAGCAAAAGGTTGGCCATTTCGTAAAGAACTTCGTAATTATTCGAAAGAAACTAGAGAAGCTTTTCAAAAGTTAAAACAAAAAGAAGAATAAGTATTCTTCTTTTTTCATACTCTTTTTTAGGAGGCGTAATATGAAAAAACAAGTAAAAATTGATAAAGAATTATCTTTTTCTACTATGATTGGAGAAATAAGTGCTATTTCCTTGGAAAAAAATTTACAGTTTATAGATGGAAATACGATTGAAGGAAATTTTTTCGTTTATGGAAAATATAAAATGACAGAAGCTTCTCGAGTAGAAGAAGATTTTTCTTACGAAATCCCCGTCAATATCACTTTATTAGAAGAATTAGATTTATCGACAGCACAAGTTGAAATTTCTGATTTTACTTATGAAATTGTTCCTGATAGTGGATTACTTTGTCATATTGAGTTGTGGATTGAAGGAGAGGAAAAAGTGGAGATTATGGAAGAAGAAAATCGTGAATGTGATGGGATGGTTGAAGAAAAAGAAATAGAGATTCCATCTATAGAAGTATTTCCACCAGAAGATAAAGAAGAGAAAAATGTAGATTCTGAAACGGAAGAAGTGGTAGAACTTGATACTACTGAAAATGATTCTTTATTCTTTCAGTGGCAGGATGAACAAGATACCTATGGAACTCTTTTAGTGTATGTCATTCAACCCAATGAGACATTAACTTCTATTTTGGAAAAGTATTCTGTTTCTCGAGAAGAATTAGAAGAATATAATGATTTAACACAAATCGATGCCGGTGCAAAACTCATCATTCCTTTAAAAAATGAATAATGTATTTGATTGGTTTTTACAAAATCAATTATCGATTCAATCTATTCAGTGTTCTTCTTTGGGGATTATGATTCAAACAAAGGATTATCTTTATCGAATCCAGAAAAAAACATCCGAGGAGATCTGGCATCTTTTAGAAAAAATACAATTTCCTTATTATATAGTACCCAAAAAATCAACGGATGAATATGATATTTTTGAATATAAGGAAAACTATGATTCCAATGAAAAAAAAGCAGAAGAAATGATTTCTGCTTTCCTTTCTCTTCATTCCAAAACACAAAAGAAAGAGGAGGTTCCCGATTCTTTCTTTAGCAATTTTGAAGTTCAAATGAATACAATTTGGAGGGAATATGATGCTTGGTTGAATGGCTTTTCTTTTTCTAGTTTTCCTAAATTAGATTCTTATTATCTGTTAACTCATATTTCTATTTTTTTTGAATCTCTTTGGATGGCACAAAATCAATGGAAAAGGTGGAGGGAAAGTAATCCTACCACCATTCGGAAAAGTTTTCAGATTCATAATATTGATTTTTCTAATTTTATAGGTTCTTCTTCGCCCTTTTTCTTAGATGTTAGCCATTTGTCTAAGGACTTCTTTTTTCAAGATATTGTTTTGTTTTTAAAAAAAGCAATTCTTCTTCCTAATTGTTTCTCTTTGTGGGAAAATTATTCCAGTCAAATGGAAATCCAAGATGATGAATGGTATCTTTTGAGTAGTTTCTTGTGTTTGACTCCCTTCATTTCTTTAGAAGGAGATTCTTATGATAATATTATTGCAACTCAACAGGAGATTCGATCTTTGGAAAAGATTCTTGAATTGGTTTTAAAAGAGAATGAAAAACGTCAGAAAACAAATGAAGAGAAATTCTAGTAATAAGATAAAGGCATTTAGTTTGGTGGTAATAAATATTAAGATTATGATTTGATAAAAAATGATAATAAAATTAATGATTATACTGGATAAAAAGAAGATATTGTTTCTTCTTTTTTGTTTGCAGGCATTACATCTACAAAAGAAATTGTGTCTTCGGTTCATGGTATCACCTATGATATTGTATTCTTTCAAAAAAAAGGTGTGATTGAATTGCGTAAAAAATAATGTATTGATATAATATATCTATATTATGTAGAAAAGAGAGGTTAATTATGGAATTAAAAGGAAGTAAAACAGAACAAAATTTAATGGCTGCATTTGCAGGAGAATCTCAAGCGAGAAATAAGTATACTTATTTTGCTAGTAAAGCAAAAAAAGATGGGTATGAACAAATTGCTGCTATTTTTGAAGAGACTGCTAATAATGAAAAAGAACATGCTAAAATGTGGTTTAAAGAATTAAATGGTGGAGAAGTTCCTTCTACGATTGATAATTTAAAAGCTGCTGCTGATGGAGAAAATTATGAGTGGACCGATATGTATGAAGAATTTGCTCGTGTTGCCGAAGAAGAAGGATTTAAAGCATTAGCTATTAAATTTAGAGCGGTTGGAGAAATTGAAAAACATCATGAAGAAAGATATCGTAAATTATTAAAGAATATTGAAGATGAAGTGGTTTTCTCTAAAGAGGGAGACAGCATTTGGATTTGTCGTAATTGTGGACATGTTGTTGTCGGAAAAAATGCTCCAAAAGTTTGTCCTGTTTGTGCTCATCCACAAAGTTATTTTGAATTAAAGAGTGAGAATTATTAAGATTGCTAGCTAAAGGCAATTTCTTCTTCAATGTTTTTGTCTTGAAGTAGGACATATAGGAAAATAAAACCCGATATGAGAATTGCTGTGGAGGCTACTAAAATTAAAGTATCATACGTTTGTCGTGTGATACTTTTTTCTTTGGTAAAAAATGATTCTATCGCATCTTTCTCAAAATAGGCATATACAAATAGAAGAGCAGTAAATATTGTGATATTGGTCATACGATATTTTATTTTGCTTGTTTCATTTTTGGTTATGAAATAATCTTTTTCCAAAGAATTTGCATAAAAAGATAATCCAATTAATATTAAATATAGAAGCCATATTTTGTTTTCTATTTCAATTTGTTTTAATCTTTTTTGATTCATATTAAACTATATTCGTTTTCTGTGATATAATATGATTGATTTTGGGGTGATACTATGAGGAAACATGAGTTATTGGTTCCTGCTGGTAATATGGAATGTTTAAAGCAAGCCGTTTATAATGGGTGTGATGCTGTTTATTTAGCTTGTAAGAATTTTGGGGCTAGAAAATTTGCTAATAATTTTGATAGGGAAGAAATTGTAGAGGCCATTCGTTTTTGCCATTTATATGGAGTACGTATTTATGTCACTATGAATACTTTGGTACGTAATGAAGAAGTGGAGGATTTTATTGCTCAAGCTCGCTTTCTTCATCAACAGGGAGTAGATGCTTTGATTGTTCAAGATTTTGGAATGATTTGTCGTTTGAGAGAACAATTCCCTAATTTAGAGATTCATGCTTCTACTCAGGCTAATATTTCTTCCAAGGAAGTTTGTGAATTGTATCATCAATTGGGTGTCAAAAGAGTTGTTTTTTCTCGAGAATTATCGATTGATGAAATTGATTCTATTGACGTTCCTATTGAAAAAGAAGCTTTTATTCACGGTGCTTTGTGTATTTCTTATTCGGGTTGTTGTTTGATGAGCAGCATGTTAGGAGGAAGAAGTGGAAATCGGGGGGAATGTGCTGGGGTATGTCGAATGCCTTTTGCTCTTTATAAAGGCCAAAAAAAAGTAGTAGATTCTTCTTATTTACTCAGTACGAAAGAATTAAATACTTCTTCCCATATTCAACGTTTATTGGATAGTAGTATTTATAGTTTTAAAATAGAGGGTCGTATGAAGAGTCCTTTCTATGTTGGATTTATTACTCGTTTCTATCGTAGTCTTATCGATGGAGAGAAGATTTCTTTAGAGGAAGAAGAAAAACGATTAAAAACAATTTTTAATCGTGAATTTACAGTAGGTAGAATGTTTTTTGAGAATGATAAAGATTTTATGAATCCTAAATCTCCTAATCATGTTGGATTAACAATCGGAAACGTAAAAAAAGTTACAAAGGATAAAATTGTTATTCAACTGTATCCAGGTTACTCTCTTCATCAAGGGGATGCGATTCGCTTCTTGTCATCTCAAGAAGGATTTGTTGTCAATTATTTATATGATGAAGGAGGAAACCTTATTTCTTCCACGGATTCTATTGGTCTTTTAGATTTAAAGGTATCCCCTCAAGAAGGAGAGGAAGTTTCTAAAACGCAAGATTATTTATTGATGAAAGAGTTTTCTTCTTATCCAATTCGTAAAGTTCCTATTTCTTTTCATGTGAAGGCTCATTTACAAAAACCTCTTTGGGTGGAAATTTCCGATGGGGTTCATTCTATTTCTTGTGAAGGGGATTTGGTAGTTCCTTCTAAGACTGCTCCTATGAGTTTGGAAGGAATTCAAAAGCAATTTTGTAAATTGGGAGAGACTCCTTTTGAATGTACTTCTTTTAAAGCAGAAGTAGATGATCATATCTTTATAGCTGTTAAGAGTTTAAATGAATTGCGTAGGCGAATTATTGAAGAGTTCGTTACTCTTCGGGCAGAAGATAAAATTTCGTTTGTAGAAAATCCTGTTTCTTTTTCAACACAGGAAGAGGATTCTTTGGATTATTTACATTGCGTTGTTTACAATCGGGAGCAACTTGAAATATGTTTGAAGAATCAAGTGTCTAAGATTTATATTGTGGATGATTCTCTTTACCAAGAATATTCTTCTTATGAAAATGTGTATTATTTTGTTCCTAGGTGTTGTCTGCATCTATCCGATGTGTTAAAAGATAAATCCGTTGTTTCTGATTATGCTTCTTATAAAGGAAAAAAGGTAATTGGTTATTATCCATTGAATGTAATGAATATTTATACGGCTTATTATTTGTCTAAAATCGGACTTTCTAGTATTTGTCTTTCTCCAGAACTTAGTCCTCTAGATTGTATTTCGTTTGTGGAAAAATATCGTAAAGTGTTTGGATCTAAATGCTTTCAGGTGATGGGATCAGGAAGAGTTGAAAATATGATTATTAAGGGGAATATTTTACAAATTGAGGAAAATAACTATGATTATTCTTTGAAAGATGTAAAGGGGAGAATGTTCCCTGTTATGTATGATGGAAGATTAACTCATGTCTATCATTGTGATTCTCTTCCTTTGTGGAAGAATAAGACAAAGAATATTGGCTTTGTATTAGATTTTTTTGGTATTTCTATCGAAGAAGTTGAAAAAATTCTTTCTTATTATCAATCATTGTAAACAAGCGTTTATATTTGAAAAAGCTATGACAAAATTGATAATAATATGATAAAATAATTATAGGAGTGATTTTATGAAGAAAATAGAAGTAGAACAGGAAACTGTTCCTAGTAAAATTCACAATTATTTCATGGTAATTCTTCTTTTTCTTGTTTTTATGGGAATTGTTTTATACATGTGTCAAGTATATAAAGTTAGTGAAGAAGAGCGTAAAAAGGTTCCAATTATTAGCGGAGCTTTGATGGAGATATATCGAGATGATTTAGAACATTATGTTTTAGATAATCCAACCACTGTTATTTATATGTGTACCGCTAATGACGATACTTGTCGTAGCTTTGAAAGAGATTTTAAAAAATTATTAAAGAAAAATGATTATAATAACGAAATTATTTATTTGAATCTTACAGATGTAGATCAAGAGGAATTCGTAAAAGAATTTAATGAAACTTATCACTATAAAATTCAATTAACAACTGATTATCCTGCTTTTGTATTATTTGAGGATGGTTCTATTGATAGTGTTTTACAAGGAAACGAGAAAAAACCATTAACCATTACAAAAGTTAAACAGTTTTTAGAATTAAGTCATATAGGAGAGTAATCTCCTTTTCTATTGGAGGGTTTATGAATCATATTGTTTTATTTGAACCAGAAATTCCCCAAAATACGGGGAACATTATGCGAACTTGTGTTGCGACTAATACTAAACTACATTTAATAAAACCATTGGGATTTGTTATCGATGATGCTCATTTAAGAAGAAGTGGAGTTAATTATATCGATAAATTAGAATATGAAATCTATGAGAATTTTCAAGATTTTCAAGAAAAGAATCCGGGAGTCTATTATTATTTTACTCGTTATGGGCATAAGCCTCATACTAGTTTTGATTATAGTAATAAAAATGGAGAGAACTTATACTTTATCTTTGGAAAAGAATCTACGGGAATTCCAAAAGAAATTTTACAAAAAGATTTGGAACATTGTATGAGAATTCCTATGACGGATAAGGTAAGAGCTTTAAATGTATCTAATAGTGTGGCTATTGTTATTTATGAAGCTTTGAGACAACAGGATTATAATGATTTGTTACGAGAAGAACCACATAAAGGAGCAGACTATTTAGAAAGAGATTAAAATGGAGAAATCCATTTTTTTGTTTTAAAATCTTTTTTCTTTCTCATAATGTAGGTGAGGAGATATTATGGGAAAATATAAAGTTGAAATAAGTGGTATTTCTACCAGTGATTTAGTTACTCTTTCACAGTCTGAAATGAAAGAATTATTTATTCAATATCAAAAGGGGGATTTATTTGCACGGGATCTTATTATTCAAGGAAATTTGAAATTAGTATTATCTATTTTAAAACGTTTTTATCATAAAGCGGATAATTTAGACGATTTGTTTCAAGTTGGTTGTGTAGGTTTAATTAAAGCTATCGATCATTTTGATTTGAATTATGAAGTTCAGTTTTCTACTTATGCCGTTCCAATGATTTTAGGGGAAGTGAAGCGATATATGCGAGATAATTGTAGTGTTAGAGTGAGTCGTTCTCTAAAAGATTTGGCTTATAAAGTATTACAATTAAAAGAAGAATACTATGCTAAAAATGGAGTAGAGGCTAGTACTTCCTATTTGGCAGAGGCTTTAAAGGTATCCGAATATGAAATTGCCAATTCTTTAACAGCCTTAAAAGATCCTGTAAGTATGTATGAACCAATTTATAATGATGGAGGAGATACAATTTATTTATATGATCAAATTGAAGATAAAAGAAATCAGTTAGATCGTGCAGATTATCTTGCAGTCGAAGATGCTATGGCAGAATTGAAGGAGAGAGAACAATTTATTCTAGAAGAGAGATTTGTGATTGGAAAGTCACAAATGGAAATTGCAGAGGAATTAAATATTAGTCAGGCTCAGGTGTCTCGATTAGAAAAAAAAGCCATTCGACAATTAAAAAAAGAATTAAAATGATTTTCTTTCATAAAATGAATTAGGTGAATGAATTTGAGAATGTCTGATTTACAAACAAAAAAAATCATTCAAATAGAGAATGGAAAAAATATGGGGACCATTGTGGATGCAGAAGTTCGTGAAGATGGGACTATTGAGTTTTTTGTGATTGAAGAAGGAAAAAACTTTTTTTCTTTTAGCCGAGAAAATGATACCCGTATTTTTTGGAATCGGATTCAAAAAATAGGAGAAGATGTCATATTAGTAAGCAAAGAATAAAGCATAAGTTTTTCTTCTTTTTATTGTTAGGACTTTTTGTGGTCTTTTTTTTCTCATTCTTAATTCTTATATGGCTTGATCATCAACTGAATCTTATTTTAAATCCTTATATTGATATTGAAGTAGAACGTTTGACTAATAATATTGTAAATCGTGAGGTTCATAAACAAATGAAAGAAATTACCATGCTTCCTTCTACACAGAATCAAAATTTTTCAAAATTTGAAAAATTATCTTATAATACTTGGGAGATTAATCAGTTAAAGATAAAGATTGCAGGTGCTATCGAAGATACTTTGAGTCAATTGGAAAATGGAAAAATGGATGAGTATTTTCTTCCAAAAAGAATTCAAAGTGGAAGATTTCAAGCCATTCGAGGAGGAATTGTATGTGATGTTAGTATTGGATCTTTGCGAGGGTCTACTATGTTTGCTAATATTGGGCCAACCATTCCCATTAAGTTAACATTTACTGGACAAGTACAATCGGATGTAGATGTTGAAGTGAAAGAATATGGCTTAAATAGTGCCTTTGTAGAAGTGGTTCTGGTATTTCGGATAAAGGAACAGGTGAGTATGCCTCTTTCTTCTAGACAGAAGACGATTGTTGTAAAAGAACCTATTTCTATGGATATTATTCAAGGAGATGTTCCAAGATATTATTCGGATTCTTTTCAATAAATGTGGAAATATGCTATAATCTAACTAGAGAGGTATGAAATATGAAGAAAGTAGAAATAAATGGTGTTCATTATGAAGTGATTCGTAATGACAAAGATTGTTTAAATGTAGAAGAGTTGGTAGAAAAAATAACGGATTATTTTGATCCGTATGATTATATATTTGGGGATTATTCCTATGAAAAGGTACGTTTAAAAGGTTATTATGAGAATGGGAATAAAAAAGCAAAAGATATCAATAACATTAAATTTTTGGATCAATATATTAAAGATTACTGTAGTTTTGGAGCAAAAACTTTCTTACTAAAAAAAATAAAATAAAGGTATTGTATTTATTTTAAAGTATGATAAAATGGTATTATATGGATAGTAAAGGGAGGATTTACGATATGGAAAATCACGATATCGAAAAGAAAATGATGTCAATTGTCGCAGAAGACGGTTCTGTGGAAGAAGTTGAGGTTATTTTGGCTTTTGAATTTAAAGATACTAAAAAAGAATATGTTATATATACAAAAAATGAGAAAGATGAAAATGATAATATAACTGTGTATGTATCAAATGTTGATCGTTCTTCTGGGGATCCTAAGTTAATGGGTGTTGATGATGAAGAAGAATGGAATAGAGTAAAAGACGTACTACGCGAATTATCAAAAGCAGAGTAGTTTAGAGGAGGTTTGTCTTATGGGAGACGCTATAAATTTGATTGATAGAGATTATACGACCGTTAAGAGTGATGATCGCGTAAGCAAAAATATCATTAAAACTAGAAAATTATCTTTCAAGAGAATAGCTGAACGTTGGGCAGAATTTAGATTGTCATTAATGAATAAAGAGTTGGAACGTGCAAAAGAGAATTTAGTAAAGGATAACTATCATGTTGGTACATCAGGACTTAGTCTTGGCAGTGAAGCAAAGATGAATCGTAGAACGGCTGCTGTTGCAAGACTTGAAGAAAAAATCATGATTCTAAAACGTGAAGATGTTCCAACGGATTATCGTAAAAATAGAGCGATAAAATTAAGAAATAATATGATGGCTAACCTAACTTATAATAGTGCTAACGCTTATTCAGTAGAAGAAGATAAAATTGATAAAGTGTTTGAAGAAGAACAAGCAAGTGTTGTCCCAGAGACTAACGAAGGGGAAAATATGGCTGCTGTTGCCACTTCAGAAGATATCGATGTTGAGAAGGTTTCTGCTGCTAATGAAGAAAAAATTGCTGATGATGTAGAAAAGGCAATGCATGAAGATGTTTCTAGAGAAGATATTAGTAGTGTAATTGATTCTAAATTTGCAGATTTGGAAGAAAATGCCAATGTTGGTAATTTTGTTTCTAGAGATGAAGTTGAATCTGCTGTTCAAAATGCTATCGATGCTGTAGAAGAAGACAGTGATACTCACGAGGTTGCTGCCGAAGAAGTTCATGAAAATGTTTCAGAGCAACCTGTTGAAGATTCTGAAAGAGTTCATGTTTCTCAAAACGAAAGTACTGAGGCAAAAGTAAATCATTTTGATTCTGAGGGAGAAGTTAAACCTAGAGAAGGATATGTTCCAATGACAGATGATCAAATTGCTGAAGCAAGAAGAAATATAGAATATGAAAAATATGAAGAGATTTATAAAACTCTTTGGGAAGAAAAGAAAAAGAGATTTAAAGATGCTCTTCAAGAAATTAAAAATAGTGCAAAAAGAAATATTGTTCCAGAAGTTCCTATGGAAGAAGCTGTGCGTGATGAAGTAGTGGTTACTCCAGAGCGTGAAGAAAAAGTAGAAGAATATACTACTGCTAAGGAAGAGGAAAAACCAAAAGAAGATTTACATATGGATTATACAGATGCTACTAAGAGAGATGTAGCTCGTGCTATTGGTAAAGAAACTTCTGTTTCTGGTTTAGCTGCTTTAAAAGAGAGAGCATTGAAATTACGTGAAGAACAAGAAAATGCTCGTAAAGATCAAGAAGCTGCTCGTAGAGAACAAGTAGAAGAAGCTGAAAGAGCTATGGAAATTCGTAGACAGACAGAAGCTAAGAAAGAAGCTTATGCTGAAAAATTTAGAGCTCTAGAAGAATATTGTGCAGCGTTGGAAGAAGATACTAAGAGTATTCGTAGTTCTGCTGCTATTTCTCGTAACGATACTGCTTGCAATAGAAGATTTATTGAAAGTAGAGTTGCTGAGATGACGGATTATGATGAAAGAATTCAAGAAATTGATTCTATCATTGATTCACCTGAAAATGGAAGAAGTAGGTAAATACCTACTTTTTTTTTCATATAATTATTTAGGTGATATTTTGAAAGATTTTCTTTTTATTCATTATCATTTGATGCCCTCTGATATTTTGATGGATTCTTCTTCTTATCAATTTCGAGTAAAAGATGATTTTTATTTGTTGCGAAAGGTTGAGGATTCTCATCAGGTTGTTTCTTATTATCAATGGACTAAGGGTATAGCATATTATGATTCTTTTATATTAAGTCTTGATGGTAACCTTTTTTCTTTTTGGAAGGGAGATATGTATGTATTAATGAAAAAGTCAAATATTCCATTTCAAATGAACTGGTTATTTCATCAGACTGTTTTATCTTCTTCTATTCTTCTTTCTTGGAAGAATAATTGGATTCGGATTGCGGATACCTTTCCTATCATGGAAGTGGAAGGGTTTGATTATTATTTTTCTATGTTGGAACTTGCTATCGATTATTTGCCTAAAGAAGATTATTATGCAAAAGGATTCTTACAGCATATTAATTTTTTTCAATCTTATCAAGATCCTTTTAACTCTAAAATGGATGTTTTGGAACGAGATATTGGAGAGTTTCTTAAAATGCTTTTTTGGAAAAAAATGTATTCTTCTTTTGACTTTTCTACCTTTTTTCAATGGAATCTTTTTGAAATCAATTATTCTTTAGTGATTGCTAGAGTATTATTTCCTAATTATTATTTAAATTGTTTGGAAAAAAAGGGGGATCTTTCAGCTATTCTTTCTAGAAGAAAGGAATATGAACAATATGTTTTGTTTTTGATTGAACAGATTTCTTCTTTTTATCCAATAAAAAAAGTATGCTTTTAGCATACTTTAATCTACATTAATTACTTCTTTTACTTCTGGAATTTCATTCACAATCATTTCTTCAATTCCATCTTTTAAGGTTATGTCTATCATCGAACAATCTTTGCAAGCACCACTTAGACGTACGTAAACAATATTGTCTTCATATTTTACAAATTCTAGATTTCCACCATCACTGATTAAAAATGGTCTCATTTTATCAATTAGAGCAATGATTTGTAATTCAATTTCTTCTTTTGACATTTCCCTCACCAGTATTAAATTATATATTATTTTTCTGGTTTTGTAAACATATTCCCTCTTTTATGGTATAATATAGAGCGAGGAGTAATAGTATGGAAAAATATAGGCAGGGAGATGTTGTAACTGGTAGAGTAACCGGAATTGAAAATTATGGTATTTTCCTTTCTTTGGAAGATCATGTTACTGGTTTGATACATATCTCGGAAATTTCAGAGTCATTTGTAAGAAATGTTTCAGATTATGTGGAAATGAATGAAGTTATCAAAGCTAAGGTTATTGAATTTGATGAGAAGATGAATCGTTTAAAATTAAGTATCAAAGATTTTGATTATAAGAATGATTCTAAGGTTCATGGAATAGTAGAAACTAAAACGGGATTTACAAAATTACAGGAATCTTTAGAGAATTGGATTGACACAAAAGAGTCTGAAATGGCTCGTGAAAACGAAAAAAAGTAACAATTTATGTTGACAAATTGGCAAATAGTTGATATATTTAATACTGTCAACTGGTTTGTTTCGGGCGATTAGCTCAGTTGGTTAGAGCACCTGCCTTACAAGCAGGGGGTCATAGGTTCGAGTCCTATATCGCCCACCATTTAATGCCGAAATAGCTCAATTGGTAGAGCAACTGACTTGTAATCAGTAGGTTCCGG
>CAMNHK010000028.1 GCA_946539445.1 uncultured Caryophanales bacterium | reverse complement strand
TAGTGATGCAGGAAGTAAATGTAAAGTGGCTTCTCAAGACTATGGAGGACAAAAGGCTAATCAAACCTATACCGTATATGATAATGCCGGAAACAGTGGAACATGTAGTATAAGCATATCCGGATCTGATTGTCATCCATATCAATACGTCTGTGGAAGTTATGTCTGCGGATCCTACGCCTGTGGAAGTTATGCCTGTGGGTCTTATGCCTGTGGAACCTACCAATATGCTTGCGGAAGATATGTATGTGGATACGAAGGTGGATATCCAGGATGTCCATGTTGGGGATGCTGTGACCAATATCCTGTATATTGCACCTCTTATTGTACAGGAACAAGTTACTGCACCTCTTACTGTACATCTTACTGTAACAGTTATTGTGATTCTTACTGTACAGGATATAAAACTTGTTACAATTAAAAGAAGAGAAAACTCTTCTTTTTTTCTTTTTAAGTCATAAAATATATTGGTGATCATATGTCAAAAGAAACATTTAAATCCTTTGCTAGACTTCATCCGGAATTAGCTTCTTCTGTTTTATCTGGTACCGTGTCATGGCAACAATTATATGAAATCTATGAAATTTATGGAGAAAACAATAGTGTATGGAATACTTATATTCATCCATCCGAAAAAAATGGAGTAGTAGAGACTCTAACTTCTGGTGCCACTACGATCAAAGACTTTGTAAATACTTTTAAAAACATGGATATGGATTCCGTTCAAAAAGGAATCTCCAATATTCAAAAAGCCATTGGCCTACTACAAGATATAGGTCTAACTTCTAAAAAAGAAATACCATATGAACCAAGACCTATTTATCAAAGGTTTGAAGATTAATGAAAAAAGAAACCATAGATAAAATTCAAAATACACCTTATATAAAACAATTCCTAATCGAAGAATCTCATCATTTTAAATATTTATTTAGAGATGATAACTACTTAAAAACCATAGAACAACTTGCCAAAGAAAAATATCACCTGAGATTAGAAGATAAAATAGAATCCATGAAAGACAATTTAACATTAATCAATACATTTATAAGATTCATGAAATAAGATTTATGATACAATAAAACTATGAATGAATTAATGGATAAAATAGAACAAGTAAAAGAAGCCCTAGATCAAACAGAAGTGGTTCAAGAAATGAAAAAAATAAATGAAGAAGTCATGAAAGATAAGGAGTTATTAGAAAAAATAGAAAAATATCAAAGAAGTCAAGATCCTTCTATCAAAGAAGAAATCTTAAAAAATAAAATATTTCGTGACTATAAACAAAAAGAAACCAATCTAAATTTATTAATTTTAGAGATAAATCAACGTCTAAAAGAAATAGAAATAGAAAGGAAAGAATGTAGATGAGAATTATTACCGGAAAATATAAAGGAAGAGTTTTAGAAGGATTCGACATTGATGGTACAAGGCCAACGATGGAGCGAGTAAAAGAAAGCTTATTTGCCATTCTTCAGCCTTATATTATAAATAGTAGTGTACTAGATTTATTTTCAGGAAGTGGAAACTTAGGATTAGAAGCACTAAGTGAAGGAGCAAAATTTGCTACCTTAGTAGATTCTAATTCCAAGGCAATAAAAGTAGTGGTGAGAAATGTTGCAAAATTAGGAGAGAAAAATGCTAAAACGTTGTGCATGGATTATAAAAAAGCCATTGCAAGTTTTGAAAAGCAATCGTTTGATATTATATTTTTAGATCCTCCGTATAAGACCAATTATATTGAGCAAAGTATTATAGAAATAACAAAAAATGAAATATTAAAAGAAAAAGGTATTATTGTTTGTGAAAGCGATAATTTAGATAAAATTATCTATCCAGAAGAATATCAAGAAATAAAAAACAAAAAGTATGGAGATAAATATATAGTTTTAATTCAAAAATTATGATAAAATGCTAGTAGAATAGATGGTGAAGAAAATGAAAAAAATGAATAATAAAGGGTTTGCTATTTCTACGGTTATTTACGGATTATCCATCATGGCTATTTTAATTGTAGCGGTATTAATGGCAGTTATGTCGACGAACCGTTCCAATTCTTCCGAAATGGCCAAAAGTATTGAATCTGATTTAAATCGCTATAGTAAAACAGAAACCAATTTCTCTTATCAATTAGCAGCAGGAGGATCCAATATTCCAACCGCTCAAAAATACGTAGTACCAGATGGAGCCGATGGATGGTATCGAATTGAGTTATGGGGATGTCAAGGAGGAGGAAATGGAGGACTAGGTGCCTACACTTCCGGAGTCATAAAACTAATGGCCGGAGATGTTTTATACTTCTACGTTGGAAAACACCAAGATAGTGGTGGTGGAAAAGAAACGGATGTTAGAATTATAAATGGAGGCTATACGGATGCTCATTCATATTCGACTCGTATTATGGTTGCAGCGGGAGGAGGAACTGGTGCCAACGCCTCTGGAGGAACTCTTTACGGTTATTCTGCTGCCATGACTTCCCAAGGGGGAGCGATTAATGTCCAAAGTGGCACCAAAGATTATGGCCTTTTACCAACCGGAGGAGGAAATAATACAAACGGAACCTTAATAGGATATCCCAATAATTATGCGTTAAGCACTGTAACTCAAACAGGAGTAAGAGCACCTACTGGATCAAGCGGTGGAGGAGATGGATACTTTCCAAGTAATAATTCAGGAGTCGGAGGAGTATCTTTTATCGCAGGATATGCTGGTAGCAAAGCCATTGTCAAAGGAACTCTAACCAATCAACCTTATTATGAATATTATGAACAACTATATAATGAAAGTAGTGAAAGTTATTATTATAGCGGAAGTGGAACAAGATATCGTTTTGTCGATGGCAGAATGATTGCAGGAGTAAATATAGGAGACGGAAAAGCTCGTATTGAAAGATTAGTAAGTATAACCGAAGATAGTCAAAATTTAATTCGAAAAAATACCAAACTAGATAATGTTCGCTACATTCGAGATTGTGTCGATGGGGGAGCGGCTACAAACTTTTCCGCTATCCAAGCAGATACTGGAATTGATTTAGCAGTTGGCAAAACACCATCGGCATCAGGAAATTGTAAAATATTAGACTTGGGTGGAAATTATAAACTAGATGAAGTAGCCGTATGGCATCCAAACCTACACACAACAACGAATGGTAGTGGTCTAGACGTTAAAAACCATACCATAGAAGTAAGAGGAACTGGATCATATGTATTCTTAAAGAAAACGGGATCTGGAACCACCTTATCGGAAACAGAAACCGTAGCTGGGTTCCATATCTCTGCTTATCAATATGATTCCACACAAAACTTACCAGCATCTGGTAACTATTATATTTTACCAGTTTTAAGTGAAACAAACGTCTTAACTGCCAATGAAACCGCTGATTTAGATGCGAATCCAATCCAAATCGTCCCATTAAGTGGATTTAAACGTCAAAAATGGTCTATCGAGTTAATAACAGATCCGAATGTTAGTCCAAGTGGAAATGAATATAAGATAGTGGAATTAGCTCGATATAAAGCCTTATCCATTTATCAAGATGAAAACATGGTAAAAAATAGTATTGCTGCCAATGCCGCGTTCAACGAATTATCTCGAAATGAACCTCAAATTTGGAAGATAACACCAGTAGGAAATGGAACTTATATTATTTCCACGGTTGTACCAGTTTTTGATAATGCCTCATCAACTGGAAACATCCTTCCACAAACGAATAAAAATGTATCCGATGATTATAATAACATTATTATCGGTAAGAATAATGCAACAACACAACGATTCAAATTAATCGCAGTTGACTATAGTGGTGCTTAAAATAGTACCACTTTTTTTATTTTTAGCACTCTAGTATTGACAAGTGCTAAAAAAAAGAGTATTCTATACTTAGCACTTAGATATTATAAGTGCTAGGAGGTTGAAAGTATGTTGAGTGAAAGACAGAATACAATCTTAAAACTAATAGTAGAAAAATACATTAAGGAACCCATTCCTGTAGGCTCTAAAGTAATTTCGAAAGCAATCAATTGCTCAAGCGCTACGGTTCGAAATGAAATGGGAGAACTTGAAAAATTAGGACTATTAGAAAAAACACACACTTCATCTGGCAGAGTTCCATCTGAAGCCGGATATCGTTATTATGTTGATAACTTAATGGAACTAAAAAAGATGAATGCGGAAGATATGTTAAAACTACAAAGAGTCTTCAAAAACCAACAACTAGCTCTATCGGATGTAATCACCAAATCATTGGAAGTTATATCGGATATGATGAACTACACAACAGTAGTGCTAGGATCAAAATCTCATGAGAATCTTCTAAAACACTTAGAGGTAATTCCGATTGATGATGAAAATATGACGGTAATTATTGTTACCGACAAAGGACATGTGGAACATAAAAATATACGTTTACCAGATGTTTCTTTAGAAGAAGTAAAGAAGACTGTTTCTTTGATCAACAATTTAATCTCAGGAACACCAATTGATGAAGTAGTATCCAAATTAGAGTTTGAAATTAAACCAATTATTGGAAACTATGTAAAGCAACATGAAAAACTTTATAATGCTTTCTATCATGTATTTACCGATTTTACCAATCAAGAAGTAAACATTATGGGAAGACACAAAATGCTAGAGCAACCAGAGTTTTCTTCTAATATTGATAAGATAAAAAATGTCTTTAATAAATTGGAAGACAAAGAAATCTTAAAAAATATTGAAGAAGATGAAGATAACAACATAAAAGTTTATATTGGAAATGAAAACAATATTGATAGCGATGTAACCGTGATTCAAACCAAATACAAAAATGGTTCAGAAGAAGGCACGATTGCTATCATTGGACCAAAACGTATGGAATATGACCGAGTTGTAGGATTGCTTGAGTATATGAAAGAGAATATTGAAAGGTAGGCTTATATGAGTAAGAAAGGAAAAAAAGTTATTAAAGAAGATCCTCAGCAAGAAACAGAAATCCTAGAAGCAACCAAAGAACTAGAAAATGACACGAAATTAAACAATGAAATGTTAAAGTTAGAAAAAGAAATTCGAGACTTAACAGAAGCCAACAAAGCATTGCAAGAAAAAGTAAACTTAGCCAATGCCGAAGCGATTAATTATCGTCGTCGTAAAGATGAGGAAATGGCATCTTCTCTAAAATATGCCAATCAAGATCTAATTACCGAATTATTACCAATCGTCGATACATTCGAAAAAACAGTTAATTCGGATGATACAGGTCTAAGTGAAGAACTAAAAAAATATCTAACCGGATTTCGTATGGTATATCAAAATTTAAAAGCCATACTTGCCAAATACGGAGTAGAAGAAATAAATCGTGTAGGAGAAGTATTTGATCCAAAATTAGAACAAGCATTACTTACGGATTCGAAGGAAGAAGTAGATGACGAAGTAATTCTAGAAGTCCTACAAAAAGGATATAAATTAAAGGATCGAATCATTCGTCCTGCATCTGTTAAAATAAATCAAAAATAAAGGAGATAATAATATATGGGAAAAATAATAGGAATCGATTTAGGAACAACAAATTCATGTGTAGCTGTACTAGAAGCAGGAGTTCCAAAAGTTATACCAAATCCAGAAGGATCTAGAACAACTCCTTCTGTTGTAGCATTTAAAAAAGGAGAAAAAATTGTAGGAGAATCTGCTAAAAGACAAGCTCTTACCAATCCAAATACAGTAAGTTCTATTAAAAGAAAAATGGGAACGGCTGAAAAAGTAGAATTAGAAGGAAAAGAATATACTCCAGAACAAATTTCTGCTATGATTCTTTCTTATATGAAAGATTATGCGGAAGCTTATTTAGGAGAAAAAGTAGATAAAGCAGTTATCACAGTACCTGCATACTTTGAAGATGCTCAAAGACAAGCAACTAAAAATGCTGGTAAAATTGCTGGATTAGAAGTAGAAAGAATTATCAACGAACCAACCGCTGCTGCACTAGCCTATGGACTAGAAAAAAATGAAGGACAAACAATCCTTGTATATGACTTAGGTGGAGGAACATTCGATGTATCTATTCTAGAATTAGGAGATGGAGTATTCGAAGTTAAGGCAACCGCTGGAAATAACCACTTAGGTGGAGATGATTTCGATGAAAGAATCATTGACTATTTAGTAAAAGAATTTAAGAAAGAAAACAATGTAGATTTAAGAAAAGATAAAATGGCAATGCAACGTCTAAAAGAAGTTGCTGAAAAAGCGAAAAAAGATTTATCTGGAATGGTTTCTACGCAAATTTCAGCACCATTTATTGCCAAAGGTGACGATGGAGAACCACTTCACTTAGATATGACATTAACAAGAGCAAAATTTGAAGACTTAATTTCTGATTTAGTAGAATCAACAATTGAACCAGTTAAGAAAGCCATCAAAGATGCTAAAATTACGAAAAAAGATATTGATAAAGTAATCTTCGTAGGAGGATCTACTCGTGTACCATTAGTATATGATACAGTAACCAAAGAACTAGGAAAAGAACCTTCTCGTGAAGTTAACCCAGATGAAGCCGTTGCTATGGGAGCTGCTATTCAAGGAGGAGTTATCTCTGGAGACGTTAATGATATCGTATTACTAGATGTAACGCCATTATCACTTGGAGTTGAAACATTAGGTGGAGTTATGACAACATTAATTCCAAGAAATACAACCATCCCAGCAACTCGTTCCGAAGTCTTCTCAACGGCTGCTGATAATCAACCAGGAGTAGACATTCACGTTCTTCAAGGAGATCGTCCAATGGCTCAAGATAATAAAACTCTTGGAAACTTCCGCTTAGATAACATTCCACCAGCACCACGTGGAGTACCTCAAATTGAAGTAACATTTGATATTGATACCAACGGAATTGTAAACGTTACAGCCAAAGACTTAGCAACCAACAAAAAACAATCTATCACTATCACTGCCACAACAAACTTAAGTGATGAAGAGATTGAACGTATGAGAAAAGAAGCTGAAGAAAACAAAGAAGAAGACGAAAAACGTAAAGAAGAAGCAGAATTGAAAAATGATGCAGAACAAATGATTTTCCAAACAGAAAAAGCCATTAAAGACTTAGGAGATAAAGCCGATAAGAAAGAAGTAAAAGAAGCCGAAGAATTAATCGAAGACTTAAAGAAAGCTCTTGAAAAAGGAGATATCGACGATATCAAAGAAGGAAAAGAAAAATTACAAGAAAAAGCAATGTCTTTAGCTGCTAAAGTATATGAACAAGCTGCCAAAGAAAGAGAAGCAGAAGAAAAAGACGCAGACGAAGAGGAAGAAAAAGACTCTAAGAAAGACAAAAAGAAAAACAAAAAAGATGACGATGTAGAAGAAGCGGACATCGAAGAAGAATAGAAAAGTAAGTAGTCCAAAAATGGACTACTTCCTTTTAAGAAGAGGATGTGAAGCAAGTGGCTGATAAAAGAGATTATTATGAAGTATTAGGAATATCGAAAGATGCAACGGAAGCAGATATTAAAAGTGCCTATCGTAAAAAAGCAAAAGAGTTCCATCCCGATTTAAATAAAGATGATCCACATGCTGCGGATAAATTCAAAGAAGTACAAGAAGCCTATTCTGTACTTTCTGATGAAAATAAAAGAAAAATGTATGATCAATATGGTCATGCCGCAGTCGATGGAAATGGACCTTCCGGATATGGGGGAGGATATTCCAATTTTGATGCCTCCGATTTCGATTTTGGAGATATATTTGATTCAATCTTCGGTGGCGGCGTAGGGGGAGGATTTAGCGGCTTTTCCGGCTTTGGAGGAAGAGGACAATCT
Organism: uncultured Caryophanales bacterium; assembly: GCA_946539445.1. Taxonomy (GTDB): domain Bacteria; phylum Bacillota_I; class Bacilli_A; order RF39; family UBA660; genus UBA3789. Next base: position 12,960 of record CAMNHK010000028.1, on the reverse strand, counting down.
GCCAACCGAGCTACTCGTGGTAGTGACATATTAATGCATTTAAAATTGGATTTTGAAGAAGCCGTTTATGGTTGCGAAAAAAAATTCAATATTGATGTCATAGAAGATTGTGATGAATGCCATGGCCACGGCGGATTTGAAAAAGAAGAATGTAAAACTTGCCATGGTCAAGGAACCATAACCACACAGCAACAAACAATACTAGGATCTTTTATGTCTAGACAAACCTGTCCAGATTGTAATGGAACCGGAAAGACCTATAAAAGAAAATGTACGGAATGTAATGGAAAAGGAAAAGTTAAGAAAAACAAGAAAATTACCATTAATGTTCCAGCAGGAATCGCAACCGGAGATCGTCAAAGAGTATCCGGCAAAGGAAATCCTGGAAGTAATGGTGGAGAAAATGGAGATTTATACATTGAATTCGTAGTAGAAGAACACGAGTATTATGCGAGAGAAAATGATGATATTTACTTAGAAGTTCCATTAACCTTAACAGAAGCTTTACTTGGCTGTAAAAAAGAAATCCCAACTCTATATGGAAATGTTAAAATAAATATTCCATCTGGAACCAACAGTGGGGATAAACAAAGAATGAAAGGTAGAGGAATTGATAATAAATATCGTCGTCATAAAGGAGATATGTATTTAGTCTTTAAAATCTATCTACCAAAGAAATTGTCTCATGAACAAAAGTCTTTAATTGACAAGTTATCCAAAACAAATCTTGAGACCGAAGAAACAAGAGATTTTTACGATTTTACAAAGGAGAATGATTAATCATTCTCTTTTGTTATGGACTCATAAAAATATATTATAGTAAAATTCATCAAAAAAAATTGTCACTCCAAAAGAGAACGATTATAATAAATTTAGTACACATTAGGGAGGGTGTTATATGAAAAAATTTAATTTAAATCGTCTAAATTTAGAAAAGATGAAACTAGGGGAACAACCAATGAAATTAAAAAGGACAACATATGAAAAACCTCGAATTAAAAACGGATTATTAGTCGATAAAGAAGGAAATCCAATTGGAACAAAAGGGGATATGTATGCCAAGATGATTATGGATTTAATTCTTCAAGAAGGAGCTCTAGATCATAATCCAAGACCTCATTATGAAGATTTCTATGAAGGGGCCACTTACGACGAAGAAAAACATATTGTTACAACAAAGGATAATCAAGAATTAACAGTAGGACCAAATGAAAGTGTAAAAGTAAAAGAAAATGGAGTAGAAATTTGGGTACCAGCTCATACCATTAGTGTCAATAAAGGAATAGAGTGTACCTATGATTTATCCAAAGGGGAAAGTCCAATGATTACTCTTCGTCCAATTGCTACCAAGGCAAGTATTGCTGAAATCCTTTGGATTTATCAAAGAGAAAGTAACGACTTAGTAGAATTTGATGAATTGTTAGGAAAAAGAACATGGGAAGACGATAAAAAAATTAACAATTGGTGGCTAGATTGGGCCATTAAAGATGAAAAGGGAGAATTTGCTTTAAACGAAGCAGGCCATCCTCATATTGGTGCCGTATATGGAGAAACGGTCCGTCGCCGTCATATGTTAAAAGAAGAAGTAATTGAACAAATTAGAAAGAACCAAGATGGTAGAAGAAACATTACTTGTCTATGGCAACAAGATGACTTTAAAGAGCCACACGGCTTAAAGCCATGCGCTTTCTTAACCATTTGGAATGTTAGACATGAATGGGATGGAAAAGACTACTTAGATATGACCATGGTACAAAGATCCAGCGATTTCGCAACCGCAGGATGTATTAATCAAGTACAATACTCCGTTCTACAAAAAATAGTAGCCAAAGAACTCGGATTAGAAGCAGGAACCTTTACTTGGAAACCAGTAAACGTTCAGTTATACGACCGTCATATTGATCAAGCAATTGAAATGTTAAATCGGGAACCAGTTACATGTAAGGCGGAGATTACTTTAAATGAAAATGTAAAATCATTTGATGATTATATGCCAGATGATATAAAAATAGAAGATTATCCAAGGGAATTAATAAAGACCAAAAATCCGCAATTAAAATTCCCACTAGGTATTTAATATGAAAAATATAACTATGATTGCTGCCATTGGAAAAAACCGCGAATTAGGAAAAAACAATGGATTAATATGGCATTTAAAAGAAGATTTAACATTCTTCCGAGATCAAACCATTCACAAACCAATTGTCATGGGAATGAAGACACTAGAATCTCTTCCTAAATTATTACCACATAGAAAACACATTGTTTTAACAAGAAAAAATCCAACTCTTCCAGAAGAAGTATTAGTAATTCACTCAAAAGAAGAATTATTAAAATTCATCGAAGAGTATGGAGAAGAAGTAATGATCATAGGAGGAGCTAGTATCTATAGTCAAATGTTAGAATATTCAGAAAAACTAATTCTAACAGAGATAGATGCAGAAGATAAAGAAGCCGATGCTTACTTTCCTGAGTTTAAGAAAGAAGAGTGGGATAGTGAACTTCTTGGAGAACATCAAGAAGGAGATATCCATTATAAACATTTAATCTATACCAGAAAAAGATAAGGGAACTTATCTTTTTTAGTAGATATTTTATATGAGAAATGATAGAATGAAACTATAAAATAAAAAAGGAGGAAAATATATGGATTATGGATGGTTTGGAGCAATCTTTGGTGCTTTTATCTTAATAGGAATCTTAATACTTGTCGCAATATTAGCTGTATTCTTGGTTATTGGATTCTTCTTAAACAATTACCACAAATTTTTATATGGAAAGGGAAGTGCTTGTGCTTGGATTCCCTTTGCTCAAGGATATTTGCTTGGAAAGTTAACATTCAATAAGCTAATTGGTTGGGTAGTAGTAGGAACCACTTTATTATTTGGAACAACCTATTCCACAACCGTCAATGGAGAAACAGTAAGCCACTCTCTATTTCCAGGAGGAAGTACTTTAGTATTCTTTGCTAAATTAGGATTACTAATTTATGCCATTATTAAGTATGAGAAATTAAAAAAAGGAGAGCTTAACAAAGAATATGAGGCTGAAAAATGCAATCTATTCTGGGGAGAACCAAATAATGTTGCAAACACAACACAACCAATTTCTTCTCAAAATCCAGAATCAGTAACTACTACAGCTAACGCCATTGCTTATTGTCCATCTTGTGGCTCTCCTGTTACACCGGATTCTGATTTTTGTGTAAGTTGCGGATCAAAATTAAAGTAAAAAGAAAAGAGTGAATCATCACTCTTTTTTATTTAAAAAATCATAGTATGGAGAATTCGATCAGTATTTTTAAAGTTATATTTCGCAATTTCCTTTAATTTTTCTTCTCCATATTTTTCAACCACTTCTTCTCCTATCTCGTCCACATCTTTACCAGCACCTTTAGGAAGAGGAATATGAATCGAATCACATATCTTATCAAATTCTTTTAAGAAAATATAACGACTAATAATAGAACCACACGCAACAGCGGGAGAAATATCTTCTGCTTTCGTTAAGAAAGTAATTCCTCTTTGAACCGCTTTTTGATCCCGAATATACTCATAATAACGAGCCTCTCTCGCAAATTCATCCACGATAATATAATCTACTTTTGGCTTTTCCTCTTGCATTAATTGATACAAAACACGATTATGAAGAATGGCTTTAATCTTATTCATATTTAACTCTTTGGTATATTTTTCATTATATTCTGTATTCGTTAATATAACACTACGATACTTAATTCTTTTAGCAATTTGAGGAGCCATTTTCAAAATCTTCGAATCATCAATTTTTTTCGAATCTCCCACACCTAATTCTTCCAAGAAAGGAATATCTTCTTTGGTAACATAGCAAGCTGTAACCACAATTGGTCCAAAGTAATCTCCCGTACCAACTTCATCCGAACCAACTGCATTACAAGCATAATATTTTTGATTCTCCTTCTTTTTTTCTTCTTTCTTTTCTTTGGTATTTTCCAAAGCCACACCCCACATGGCAGCATCTACATCAGCAGAAGTTCCTTGAAACATAACTTTCCCAGATTCATACATCGTAATTACTGTATCTTCTTCTTGGGCTTGAAATACTACATAAGGAATTACTTTATCTCTCATTTTATCCTTATAGTATTCGATCATTTTTTGCTTAATTTCATCATTTACTCGAATAACAACGTTCATAAAATCACCTCTTAATAAAGAATCGTATCATAGATAGAATCAAAAACTTCTTCTTTCGATAAACCTTCTTTTTTCTTATCTTCTATCATTTTTTCTAACTCTACATCCGAAATATTTAAAAGGTAGGGATTAAAATCCAGAAGAGAAAAAAGAGAAGTAAAGCCAAGTTCATATAATTTAGAAATTAAATGATGAATATCATTCACATTTCTAGTAATCACAAAAGGATTACACAAAAAGATATTTTTAATATGTTGATTTTGACATCCAACTTTTTCTAAAATCTCAATAATATCATAAATATCTTTATCACTAACCGTATCAATTTCACCATTAGCATCCATCATATTTTTTATCTCTTCAATGCTAAAACCAAATCGTATTAATACATCCATTAAAAGTCCCCCTTCAACAATTGTTCCCTCGTTATTTCATATTTACTAGCAAACTCAGACTCTTTTAAAAATAGAAGAGAATAGTTTTGCATAGAAATTGTTATATGCTTTTTCTTTAGAAAAAAATAACGAGCTTGAATAAGATCTAAATTATAAGTTAGAATTTTACTATTATGTAATAAGACTTCATCTAATTGAATAGAGTGGTAATACTCCATTTTATTTTGAATAGAATTTCGATCATATCCAAATAAAATAGGAGTATGAATCATCATCTTTAATACTTCATCAATGGAATAATTGAAAGATTGAATAGTATGAAATTGATCTTCTAAAGCATCCACACTATATAAAAATAAATAAGGATTATTACAAGTCATTAAAATAATATCTTCTTTTTGAAATCCTAGTTTTTGGAAACAGTCTAAATGATTTTCTAATTCAATTAAGTATTCTTCTTTTAATAAAAAGGGAACTTTCTTAATAATTTGAATAAGATCCATATCAGAAAAACCAAAATCGACTAAAACCGCAAATTTTTGAAAAATAGCATTTTCTTCTAATAAAATAGAAGGTAAAAAAGAAGTAATTTTCAAAATATCTGCTTTACTAAATCCATTTTCCAAAAAAGAATCCAATCTCTTTTGAATACTAGTAGTACTACATTCAAATAAAGTAGGAACTTCTGTAAAAATATGAATAATATCTTTATCGGAATACTGCTGCTCTAAAAAGAAAGAATATTTTTTTTGAAACGAAATAGATTCTAGTTGAAAGATAGAAGGAAAAGAAACCACAATTTTTAAAATGTTTTCTCTAGGAAATCCTAACTCTAATAGTCTTTCAAATTTATTCTTAATTTTTAAATTACTAATTTCCAAAACATAAGGATATTCTTTAATAATTTGAAAAGCATCAATACGATTGATTCCAAAAGAATTTAAATCATTGATACGAATTTTAATATTTTCGATACTAGAAGAAATAAGATTGGGAATCATTTTCGTAATATAAATAAAATCATGATTATCCACTCCGTTACGTCGAAAAAAATTATATAAATTTTTTAAATTAAATAAAGTAGTAGACTCTGGATAACGACTTTTTGGATAAATAGACTCAATCATCTGTATTTCTTCTGGAGTATATCCAATACTTGACATAAACTCTTCAAGCATAGTATCACCACCTAGAATTTATTATAGCATATTTTTCATAAATAGTTTATAATGAAAATAGAATATAGGAGGAGAAAGAAATGAATATATTTGATATTTGTATAGCACTGTTTCTAATCGTATTTTTTGTAGCAGGATTTAAAACAGGAGTGATTCGAGAAGTAGTCAGTTTAATTGGTATCATTATCGTGTTTGTGGTATCTTTTGCATTAAAAGGAGTAATTGGAAATCTATTATGTACTTTTATCCCATTTATAAAATTTAGTGGGGCATTAGAAGGGATAAGTACTATGAATATCTTAATATTCCAAATCATTGCCTTTTTAATATTATTTGGTATTTTACTAGGACTATATGGTTTAGTAGTAAAACTATCCAAATTTATCCAAAAACTAGTAAATATGACAATTGTCTTGTTAATACCTTCTAAGATATTAGGAGGACTAGTATCCCTATTACGTGGATATATCATTGTTATGATTATCTTAATCATCTTGGTAGTTCCTTTTAAAACCAGTCCATTCTTTGAAAACAGTACACTTTCTAGCAAAATATTATATCAAACACCTGTATTATCACCATACGTTGAGAATTTCATTGCTCCAGTAGGAGAAGTATATGACTTGACTAATAAAGTTGCTAATCAAGAGATTGATTCCAACACTGCAAACTTAACATCTTTGGATATTATGCTAAAATACAAAATTGTATCAAGACAACAAGTTGAGAATTTAATAAAACTAAAGAAATTAGATAACATTGATAATTATGAAAGCATATTAAGCAAGTATTAGAGGTGAATTATGTATTGTCGTAAATGTGGAAGCCAAACCATAGAAGGTACTAATTTCTGCGGTGTATGCGGAGAAAGAATCGTATTGCCAGAAATACAAAATAATGATCCAAAACCAATCGAGAAGATTGAAATCATCGAAGTGAAAGAAGAACCAATTGAAAGTAAAGCAAGCCTAGAAGTCATATTAGGAATTATTCTAATAACGATGGTTTTGTCCGTATTGTTAATCGGTGTTTTATAGAAGAGTAGAAATACTCTTTTTATTGACATTTAAAAGAAAAATTGTATAATAGAAGTCAAAAAAGAGGGGATAGAATGAAAGATCAATATATCAAAAAAGTATTAGAAAAGTTAAAAGAAAAAGAAGATAGTACCATCCGTTCTATGAATGCATTTGAGACATTTACGTATTATCCTACCTTTGTTGCAGTATCATTTTCTATTGCCGCTTTATTCTTTGCTTGGCCATTATCACTTACTAGTGCATCGGTTGCAGCAATTCTTTTATATCAACGAAATAAGAATCAGCGAATGAATCAGCAAATATTAAATCGTATTGTTGAAGAAAGATCTCATATAAATGAAATTGCCAAAACAACACCAAAGAGTAATGATAATTTAAATGCTCGAAGAAGAAATAAATTGCAAGAATTAGTAGACGCCAAAAAGAAAAAAGAGCAACAAAAAAAATCAGCAAGTGGAATATCAAAATTACTAACGGGATGTAGCCTAGCCGGAACGGTTGCTAGTTACTTTGTACCGGTCCTTGTTCCATTAACCATTGGTTGTGGTATTTCTATGGTAATAGCAGGAGAAGTTCAAGCAAAAAATCATAAGGATTCGCAAGAACTTGAAAATCGTATGAATAATATTGGAAATGACTTATCCGTTATCATAGAAGATCATAAGGACCAAGTAGCAAAAGAAAAGAAAGCAAAAGAAGAGAGTAAGAAAAAAGAAGCGGAAAAGATAAATGGAAAAACTCCAAAAGCTGCCACTAATACAGAAAGAGAAAATCTAGTAAATAATTATGTAGAATCTCTAGCAAACAAAAATTCAAAAGAAAGTGTCAAACAAAAGATAAAGAAATAACTTTTATCTTTTTTTTTAGCATTTTTTTATTGTCTAAAAACTTTGATTTTGTTATACTATACATGTCATATTTTAAAGGAGGAATCACAATGCATAAATATGTATATCTATTTAGTGAAGGTAATGCAAATATGCGTGAACTACTTGGTGGTAAAGGAGCTAACTTAGCTGAAATGACCAATATTGGACTTCCAGTACCACAAGGATTTACCATCACTACAGAAGCATGTACTCAATATTATGAAGATGGAAGAGAAATCAATGAAGATATCCAAAAGCAAATTAATGAGTATATTGAAAAAATGGAAAAAATCACAGGAAAGAAATTTGGAGATAAAGAAAATCCATTATTAGTTTCTGTACGTTCAGGAGCAAGAGCATCTATGCCTGGAATGATGGATACTATTTTAAATTTAGGATTAAATGAAGAAGTAGTTGAAGTCTTAGCAGAAAAGAGTAATAATCCAAGATGGGCTTGGGACTGTTATAGAAGATTTATTCAAATGTATTCTGACGTTGTAATGGAAGTCGGAAAGAAATATTTTGAAGAATTAATCGATGAAATGAAAGAGAAAAAAGGTGTTAAACAAGATGTTGAATTAACAGCTGAAGATTTAAAAGAATTAGCTAGTCAATTTAAGAAAGAATACAAAGATAAAATTGGTAGTGAATTTCCAACAGATCCTAAAGAGCAATTAATGGGAGCTATCAAAGCCGTATTCCGTTCATGGGATAATCCAAGAGCAAATGTATATCGCCGTGATAACGATATTCCATATTCTTGGGGAACGGCTGTTAACGTTCAATCTATGGCTTTCGGAAATATGGGAGATGACTGTGGAACAGGTGTTGCCTTTACTCGTGACCCTGCAACAGGAGAAAAAGGATTGTTCGGAGAATTCCTAACAAATGCCCAAGGAGAAGACGTTGTTGCTGGAGTACGTACACCAATGAAGATTGCTGAAATGGAAGAAAAATTCCCAGAAGCATTTAAACAATTTAAAGAAGTTTGCAAAACACTTGAAGAACATTATAGAGATATGCAAGATATGGAGTTCACAGTAGAGCACGGAAAACTATACATGTTACAAACGCGTAATGGTAAAAGAACGGCTCAAGCTGCTCTAAAAATTGCATGTGATTTAGTAGATGAAGGAATGCGTACGGAAGAAGAAGCAGTAGCAATGATTGATCCAAGAAACTTAGATACCTTACTTCATCCACAATTTGATCAAAAAGCCCTTAAGGCTGCTAAACCAATTGGTAAAGGATTAGGAGCATCTCCTGGAGCTGCTTGCGGACAAATCGTATTCACAGCAGAAGATGCTGAAGCATGGCATGCAAAGAAGAAAAAAGTAATTTTAGTAAGACTTGAAACTTCACCAGAAGATATTACTGGTATGAAAGCATCTCAAGGTATCTTAACCGTTCGTGGAGGTATGACTTCACACGCTGCTGTAGTTGCTCGTGGTATGGGATCATGCTGCGTATCCGGATGTGGAGACATCAAGATGAACGAGGCTAAGAAAGAATTCACATTAGGTGGAAAGACATTCCATGAAGGAGATGTAATCTCAATCGATGGTACAACTGGAAACATCTATGATGGGGAAATTAAAACCGTAGATGCAACTATTGCCGGAGAATTTGGACGTGTAATGGAATGGGCTGATAAATTCAGAAGATTAGGTGTTAGAACCAATGCTGACAACCCAACAGATACAGCAAAAGCAGTTGAACTTGGAGCAGAAGGAATTGGTCTATGCCGTACAGAGCATATGTTCTTCGACGAAAAGAGAATCTTCTCAATGAGAAAGATGATTTTATCCGATACAGTAGAAGAAAGAGAAAAGGCTCTAGCAGAATTAATTCCATATCAAAAAGGTGACTTCAAAGCAATGTATAAAGTACTTGCTGGAAAACCAATGACGGTACGTTATTTAGATCCACCACTACATGAATTCTTACCAAAAGAAGAAGCTGAAATTAAAGCACTTGCTAAAGATATGGGTGTATCTGAAAAACAATTAAAACAAAAATGTGCAGATTTACATGAATTCAATCCAATGATGGGTCATAGAGGATGCCGTTTGGCTGTTACTTATCCAGAAATTGCAAAGATGCAAACAAGAGCATTAATGGAAGCTGCTATTGAAGTAGAAAAAGAAGAAGGCTTCAAGATTGTTCCTGAAATCATGATTCCACTTGTTGGAGAAGTAAAAGAGTTAAAATTTGTTAAAGATATCGTTGTAGAAGTTGCTGAAGAAGTTAAGAAAGAAAAGAAATCTGATATGCAATATCATATTGGAACAATGATTGAAATTCCACGTGCAGCCATTACAGCTGATGAAATTGCTAAAGAAGCAGAATTCTTCTCATTTGGAACAAACGATTTGACTCAAATGACATTTGGTTTCTCAAGAGATGATGCTGGCAAATTCTTAGGAAGTTACTATGAAACAAAAATCTATGAACAAGACCCATTCGCTAAATTAGATCAAAAAGGTGTTGGAAAACTTGTTAAGATGGCCGTTGAATTAGGAAAAGAAACAAGACCAGATATTAAACTTGGAATCTGTGGAGAACACGGTGGAGACCCATCAAGCGTTGAATTCTGTCATAATGCAGGATTAACGTATGTATCTTGTTCACCATTTAGAGTACCAATTGCTAGACTTGCTGCTGCACAAGCTGCCATCAAAGCGGGCCAAAAGAAATAAGAAGTGAGAAAAGTTTTTGGTATGCATTTTCTATTATCTTAAATGAAGATGATATTTGAAAACAATTGTCAGAATTAAATTTAAGGCCAGAAAAATTAAGAAGAGGCCAAGAAATAAAAATTGATATTTATATTGAAGAGACTAGAAATAACTAGTCTCTTTTTGTGCTGCTCTATAAATAATAAAGGAGAGTGATATATATATGGAACAATTTATAAGACCAAGATTAAAAGATTTATCTCAAGGAGCAAGAATTGCTTATGTAAGAGGGCTTAGAATGATGACACAAGATGAGTTGGCAGGTAAACTAAGATTTACTGATGATAGGAGGAGAAGACATATAACAAGATATGAAACAAATGAAAGAGTACCAAAAGAAGATAGACTAGAACAATTAGCAAAGATATTAAATGTAAGTGTTAATGCTATAAAACCATATGACTATACAAATCCAAATGACTTAATATATACAAACATCTGGATGGAAGAATTAATACCAGGATATAAAATGGATATAAATACTTTAAATAATGTATGGTTTGATAGTATTACATATTTAAAATACTATACTAAAGCATGGGTAGTAATGAATCAAAAACTTAATAATAACGAAATTAGTTTAAAAGATTATATTGAATGGAAATTAAATGTAGATGTATTTGAATTAGAAAAAAATATAAAAAGAGAAACTCAAGAAAGAGAATACTTTTTATAATGATATTTGAATTATAAAATAATAAATAAAGATTGAATTTTGTCAAATATATGATATATTTATAATAAAGAAAGGAAGATGAGTGTGAAGAAAAAAGTAATAATTATTTCAATAATCGTGGTTATTATATTAGCATTATTGGCAATATTTATAGTTAAGCCGTGGTTAGAAGCTTCAAATGAGTATAAAGCAATAACATCAAAAATAAAAAAAGAAAACAAAAAATTAGAAGATAGTATTGGAAACCTTGATAAGTATATTAATTCATCTAAAAAGACATATGATGAAAATATACCAAGCGAAGCAAAAAAAGTTAAGAAAACAGCACAACAAAAGATGATTATTATTGAAAAAAAGCCATTTTTAACTAGTGAAATAAAAAAAGCAAATAAAAAAATGGATAAAAATCCAGATTTAAGTAAAGAAATTAATTCCGTAAATGAAATGGCAAAAAAATATGATATCAGCATCAAACAAATGGAAAAATTTAATAATCCTAGTGAAGATTATATTAAAAAGAGAATAGCTTCAGTTGAAACAATAACAAACTTTGCTGCAGTTACTGAAGATAATGATCCAAATGGTAAGTTAAACAAAGCTGGAGGATATACATCGACTGTATATTTTGAAAGTAGTCTTGTTAACCAAAGCGAATTTGATACTAATGATGTTATTGAAAAAGGAACAGCATGTGGTGGTTCTATCGAAGTTTATTCCACTGAAGAGGATGCTAAAAAAAGAGATACTTATTTAGCAAATTTTGATGGAAGCATTTTATCAAATGGAAAACATACTGTTGTTGGTACTGTTGTAATAAGAGTATCTGATGAAATGGGTGCATCAAAGCAAGAAGAATTAACTCAAAAAATTAAAGATGCCATTGCAAAATTAGATTAATCAAAATTGATATTTTTGAGTAAAATATTTTGGACCTTTGTTGAGGGTATCTTTGTTGCAAGTTGAATGGTGAGTCAAGCGGCCATAAAGTCGAGCCAAAAATAGAGCGATAAGCCGTTCCAATAAAAATAAATACTGAAAGAACCGAAAGGTTCTTTTTTGTTGCAATAAAAAGGAGAGTAATTAGTATTAAAATATGTTTTACTAAATGAAAGGAGAGATTTTTGAATATTTATTAAATTGTTTATTTTAGACAAAAGTAGTCGCCATAAGGTTTGGACGACTATTTTTTATTAGTAAAAATGTAAAACGAAAGGAGAGATAAAATATGTTTTACAAAAAAAATTTTTTAGAGAATATGTCACAAGGGGCAAGACTAAAATTTATAAGGGAGAATAAAGGTATAGAATTGAATGATATAGCTGAATATTTAGGTTATAAAAGTAATAAGCCAATTCGCGAATGGGAAAATAATGTAAAGAGTCCAGATGCAAGAAATTTACCTAGATTAGCAGAAGCATATGGGGTAAGTATTGATGCAATAAAGAATTATGATTTTATTGATCCAATAGATGAAATATATTACCCAATGTGGTTTGAAGAACAATTTCCATATTATGAATTTGACATAGCTTCATGTAGATTTGGAGGTTCAGCTTATAACTTTAATGTTCAAAATGGAATTAATGAATGGTTAGAAATGAGAAAAAAAAGAGAAAACCACGAAATAACAGATCAAGAGTATATTGAATGGAAATTGAACTATAAATTAAAGAATCCTTTGAAGTAATCGGAAAATAGTAATATTCCGATTAGTAAAAGAAGATAAAAAAGTATATTCTTGTGATATAATTAATATGAGGTGTGAACTATGAATGAGTATATTAATTTAGATGAAAAGAATATTGATGAAGAACATATTTGTTGTGCGATTGGAGATCCTAAACATCAAGATGGGGTTGATAAAAAGAAAGAATGGATTAAAAGCAAAT
>CAMNHK010000027.1 GCA_946539445.1 uncultured Caryophanales bacterium | reverse complement strand
GTAAAAAAATAGTAACAAATACGAATAATAAAAATTTAAAACAAATAAAAGACTAGAAATAGTCTTTTTTGATCACAAAATAAATAATATTGCGTACTCTTTCAACTCTACTAACTCTGTGGATACAATTGTATAATTTTATATTATAATCAATTTTGAATAGAAGAGGAGAAAGAAATGAATCAAGAAAAAATAGGAAGATTTATTGCTGAGTTACGAAAAGAAAAAAATATGACTCAACAAGAATTGGCTGATAAACTAAATATTACTGATAGAGCTATTTCACATTGGGAAAATGGACGATCTATGCCTGATGCTGGAGTTATATTAGAGTTATGTAAGATATTGAATATTAATGTCAATGAACTTTTATCAGCTAAAAAAATTAAGGAAGAAAAGTACAATGAACTAGCAGAAGAAAGTCTATTGGAAATGAGACGAGAAATAGAAATTCAAAACAAGAGAATTCTCACTTTAAATAAAATTATAATAAATCTAGCCATTATTATATTTGTAGAAATTGGTCTTGCAGCAACATTTATTGAAATGTCTATGTTAATAAGAAATATAATTTTTGCAGTCGATCTTGTATTGCTAATTTTAGTTGGATTTTTCACACTTAACATTTTACAAAAAACAGGATATTACGAATGTCAGGAATGTAAGCACCAATATATTCCACGTTATACTCAAATGTTTTTTAGTATGAGTGGAATAACTAACACAAATTGGCGTATGAAATGTCCAAAATGCAAGAAAAAATGTTGGCATAAAAAAGTCTTAACAAAGAATGAATAAATCGTTCGGAAACTTTTGATATTACGATGCTTAATATTTATAACCACCCTAAGTATACAGCTGCACAACTTGCCTTCTATTGTGGATGGCCGAAAGCTTGGAGTGTATTTCCACTAGTAGAGGAGGTATATGATGACGAAAGAGGAATTTAATAAAGTTAATGTATTTGGATTAGGAGAACTAAATGTAAATTTTGCGAAGTACTTTATTGGAAATAGTTATTTAAATCCACTAGTAATCGATAAAGAATCCAAACTTAGTTTATTTAATGTAACGTTTGAACCAGGTTGTAGAAATAACTGGCATATTCATCATGCTACAAGTGGGGGAGGTCAAATACTAGTATGTACGTCTGGAGAAGGATGGTATCAAGAAGAAGGAAAAGAACCTGTTAGTTTAGAACCAGGAAAAGTAATTCATATTCCTGCTAATGTGAAACATTGGCATGGAGCTAAAAAAGATTCTTGGTTCAGTCATATCGCAATAGAAGTACCAGGAGACAATATTTCCAATGAATGGTGTGAACCCGTTACAGACGAAAGCTACAATAATCTATAAAGTAAGAAAGATTTGAAGAGAGTATAAAAACTCTCCTTTTTTATGTTATAATACTAATAAAAAAGGGAAATTTTATCATTAAGAGGGATAAGGATGAATAAAGAATTATTAATAGAGTTAAAGGCAAAACTACAAAAAGCCAAGAAAGAAAAGAACAAAGAAGAAATAGTAGCTATAAAATCATTTTTAGAAAATCCAAAACTTGCAACAGAAGAGTTCTATGAAGAAAATAATAAAACAGGATATGCCAGTGTAGATAGACCACATAAAAAATTCTTTAAGAAAGGAACTTTAGAAGCCGAATTTCCAAAAATGAAAATGTATGACTATATGTATTTGCGAAACAAAAATAATCCTAACTTTACAGCTTTAAATTTTTATGGAAGAAAAATCACATATGAAGAAATGTTTAGACATATAGAAGATTGTGCCAAAGCCTTTTTACAACAGGGAATTAAAGAAGGAGACTACGTAGTAATCGCAATGCCTACAACTCCAGAATCCGTCTATATGTTGTTTGCACTAAATCGAATTGGAGCAATCCCAGTAGAAATTGATCCAAGAACATCAAAAGAAGATATCTCGTCTATTATTACCGATTCGAAAACAAAATTATACGTAACAATGGAAGATTGCTCTCCAGTAATAGACAGCGTCATGAATGAAAAGGAATCAGTGAAAAATCAATTAGAAAAAGTATTACTAATATCTCCAACAGAGTCCTTACCATTCGGTCTAAATATTGCATCCAATCTAAAAGATTCTATTGATCGAGCAAAAGGTGAAAAACCACCTCTTCCAAAAGGCGATGAGTATTTGAGTTGGAGACAATTTATAATAGAAGGAAGAAAATATCAAGGTAAAATGGATTCTGACTACAAAGAAGGAACAACGGCAGAAATCGTCTATTCTTCTGGAACAACGAATAAACCAAAAGCCATTCAATATACCAATGAAACATTTACAGGAATGGTTCGACAATTAGAATTAGGAGAAAATGATTATGCTCCAAGAGACAAGAATTTAAATATAATACCTATGTATTTAGGCTTTGGTTCCAATAATGCATTATATGTAATACTAAGTCTAAGTATGGAAGATATTCTAATACCTGTACCAGTCGTTGATAATCTTCCTCAAATTATTCAAAAATATCGTCCGAATCATTTACTAGGGGCACCAATTCACATGAATGTCTTACTAAATTATTTAAAATATAATCCCAATAAAATGAAAGATTTATCTTATTTAAAATCTCTTGTATCTGGAAGTGCTGCCTTAGAAAGTGCTAGACAATATGAACTAGATTATGAACTTTCCAAGAGAGGTTGCAAAATCAAAGTCGGCCCTGGATATGGTCAAAATGAAGGAGGTCCAACATTAAGTTTTTCACCAGATACATTTTTGGAAATGAAAAAACCAGGTTGTTCTGGCTATCCTTTATCTCATACCATTATTTCAATATTTGATCCGGAATCAGGAGAAGAATTACCATATGGTCAAGATTTAGAAGGAGAATTAAGATATCAGACTCCTTGTGTTATGAAAGGATATGCTTTTTCGGCAGTCAAAGATACCGACAACTACTTTAAAAAAGATAAAAATGGAAATGTTTGGGCTTGTTCTGGGGATTTAGGAAAAATCGATAGCGATGGAGGAATCTATGTAACTGGTAGAATTACAAGACAGATTCATAGAATGGGATTTAAGTTTTCTCCAACAGAAATAGAAGACTATATCATTGACAGTATTCCATCGATTAAAGAGTGCACTCTAATTGCGATCCCTGACGAGGAAGAAGAAAGTAAAACGGTTCTTTATTACACAATGAAACCGGAAAGTATAGAGTACGCTCCTATAGTGGAACAAGAGTTAAAGTCCTTATGTGCAACCTTAAAAGATTACAAAAGACCTTGTGAAATCATCCAAAGAGAAGAGATACCACTAACACAAAATTTAAAAGTTGATTTTCGATCACTAGAAAAAGAAGCCGAAAAAATGTTCAGGGAATCAGTAAAAGTATTAAAAAAAGAAAATATATAAAATATTTTCTTTTTTTATTCGTGATAATATTCTTGTTTTAATAGTATTGTTCTGATATAATTGATATGGTAGAAAGAATAGAGAGGGATGAAAAATATGGTGGCAGTTGGAAATACAATTTTATTGATGAACGCCATTTATTGTATCATTGTGTCCATTATATTTTTCTCAAGAAAAAAAGTTAACAATCTAGAAACAAAATTATATAGCATGGTAATGATATCTACTTTATTAAGTATTGTCTTAGAATTTCTAAGCGGATATTTTATTATGAATCTTACCAATCACGAAATGATTGCTCTTGTAGTTAACAAATTACATATAGCAAATATGTGCATCTGGATTACGTTATTTACATCATATGTCATAATTGTCACCAATGGGGAAGAAATAATAAATGACTTTTTAAAAAAAAGCAACGTAAGAATACTATTTTTAATCCTATTAACCGTTTTGACATCTTTGTCTTATGTTTTGCCATTGGAATTCTATAATGATGGTAATTATATGTACACAACTGGAATGGGACCTATGTTAATTATGGTGTTAGGTATGATCTATATTCTAATAGATATTTATTTCATTATGAAAAACCGCAAAAATTTAAATTCCGTCAAATTAACCCCATTAATAATATTAATAATAGGCTTTATACTAATCATAATAATTCGAAATACCAATCCAGGATTTGTACTAATGTCAATGGTATTCTCAATTGTAACCTTTATCATGTATCATACCATTGAAAATCCAGATGTAAAAATGCTAAAAAAAGTAGAATTAGCAAAAGAACAAGCAGAAAAAGCCGCACAAGCCAAAAGTGATTTTCTATCGAGTATGTCCCACGAAGTAAGAACTCCTTTGAATGCTATTATTGGATTAAGTGAAGATATTACCAGTTATAAAGGGGAACTTCCTAGTCAAATTAAGGATGATGCACATGATATTTCTTCTTCCGCTGATACATTATTAGAAATTGTAGGAAATTTACTAGATATTTCAAAAATCGAAAATGATGAATTAGAAACAGAAGAAGTTCCTTATAACTTCAAAGAAGAAATAGAAGCCCTAGCAAGGATGAATGCATCAAAACTAGAAAATAAACCAATAAATTATCAATTAAGATTATCAGAAGAGATACCAGATGAATTAATAGGGGACATAGTTCATGTCAAAGAAATCGTAAATAATTTAATAACCAATGCTATTAAATATACAGCCAAAGGTTCCATAACGATTACCGCCAAATGTAGTATGAATGAAGATAATATTTGTAATCTAATCATATTTGTGGAGGACACTGGTAAAGGAATATCCGAGGAAAATCAAAAAAAATTATTTGAAAAGTTTGAAAGACTTGATACTGAAAAAAATAGTACCAATCAAGGAACTGGACTTGGACTAGCTATTACAAAGCAATTAGTCGATATGCTTGATGGAAAAATAAATGTTCAAAGTACAGAAGGAGAAGGATCTCTATTTGCAGTACAAATTCCTCAAAAGATTAGTAAACGAAGCCTAGAATCAGACTTCAAAAATATTAAGATTTATGATGGTACTAGCACAGAAGCAACACAAACTATTGCAGTGGAAGAAACAAATAGTGTGGATGCGATAGAAGAAGAGAAACCTTCAACCGTAGAAGAATCTAGTAACGTAGAGAATATCGAAGAAGAAATTCGAAAGCAAGAAGAAAAAGAAGATGAAGAAAAAAGAAAAGAAATTCTTCAAAAAAGACAAGAACTTCTAGAAAAAAGAAAGAAACGCAACGTAGAAGAAAATACACCAAAAGAAAGAAAATTAAAAATATTAATAGTAGATGATAATAAATTAAATATAAAAGTAGCGGAGAAAGCCTTAGCGGATTTAGAAGTCATAACAGAAGAAGCTTTTTCTGGCCAAGAAAGTATCGATAAAGCTAAGAAAGATAACTATGATTTAATTTTCATGGATATAATGATGCCTGGAATGAGTGGAGATGAAGCCTTAGCCAAACTATTAAAAATTCCAGACTTTAAAACTCCAGTAGTAGCTCTAACAGCGGATGCAGTAGCTGGTGCTAGAGAAAAGTATTTAGGGTTAGGGTTTAATGACTATGTGTCAAAGCCATTTAAAAAAGAACAATTACAAGAAATTGTTACAAAATATTGCAATTATAAATAATAAAAAGAGAATGGATAGAATTGAATTTTTAAAATAAATATTATAAAATGAAAATAGAGAATTAAGATACAAAAAGGGAGTGTAAAAATGGTAATAGGATCAGCATTAGGAATTGTTTCCTTTGCATATTGTCTTTTAATGGCAATTGTTTATTTCTACAAAAGAAAGGCATACAACAATAGTAGAAATCTAACCTCTTTATTTTATGGATTATTAATCATAGGTTGTATAATTGTAGGAATTATTGAAATTATCTGCGTATGGGCAATTGATAGCCTAAATAACCCACCACTAGTAGAAATATTATGTCGTATTCATATACTAGCTGATATTCAAATCTTCACATTAGCCATTGTATATTGTTATGTAGCAACAGTAGATGATTCCAATCTAACGACCTATACAAGAGTAAGAAGATATTTAGGAGTATTTGTAGTTGTATTTGATACAATTGTTTATTCCATTACATTGATTCTTCCAATCGAATATAATGCTGTCATAAATCCTCATTGGGTACTATTCAGAGGACCTGCCTTATATCCTGTTTATGCCTTAGGAATTGTCGTATGTTTATTTTCTTCTTACTTGATTTGGAAATCCAGAAAAACAAACCCAGCCGAGTTAACAATTCCAGCAGCCTATTTTGGTATAACATTTATTATATTCGCTTTAATTGAAGTAATATTCTTTGATAATGGTATTAATTATATTTATACATTAGTTGCATATTTCATGATAGGAACTTTCTTTACGATTGAAAGTCAAGATACAAAGTTATTGAATGATGCCGAAGACAGTAGAGAAAAAGCCGAAGAAGCAAATAAAGCGAAGAGTAACTTTTTAGCTAGCGTATCACACGCTATTCGAACACCAATGAACACCATCCTCGGATTTTCACAATCTCTTCTAGAAGAGAGAGAACTAACCGAAGCTAAAGTCAAAAAAGATGCTACTGATATTAAAGAAGCATCATCCGAATTACTAGAATTAATTAATAATATCTTAGACATTTCTAGAATTGAATCTGGAAAAGAAGAAATTGAATCAAAAGATTATAAAATAGAAGATTTATTAAGAGAAGTCAATAGTGTTATTACTTCTAAAATAACCAAAGATAAAATTGATTTTAAAGTAAATGTTGATAGTAATATTCCAGTATCCTATAAAGGAGACTCTGATAAGATTTATAAAATCATTATCAATGTATTATTAAATGCCATTGAAAATACCAAATATGGAAATGTTTCTTTGGATGTTGGAGGAGCCTATATTGGTTCAATCTTCAAATTAAGCTTAATCGTATCCAACTCAGGCCATGTAATGAGTGAAGAAGATTTTAATAAAGATTTTGATGAATTCTCTAACGAAACCAATTCACAAGGAACCAATAAAGAAAAACTAGGTTTAATCGTAGCAAAAAGATTAGTAAATTTGCTAGGAGGAACCATCGATTTTAAAAATGAAACTGGAAAAGGAACAAGATACATTATTAGTATCGATCAAGAAGTAGTAGATGATATGAAAATTGGAGCCATTTCCATTGAAAGTATTGCTTCCAATGAAGAAAATCCACTAGATTTAACCGGATTAAAAACTTTAATTGTAGATGATAATAATGTAAACATTAAACTAGCAAGCAGACTATTAAAACAATTTAACTTAGAAGTAGTAACCGCATCTAATGGACAAGAATGCTTGGATTTAGTAAAACAAGATGATTTCGACATTATATTCTTAGATCATATGATGCCTGGACTGGATGGAATTGATACGGTTCATATGCTAAGAGAAGCAGGAAATGAAATGCCAATCATAGCATTAACAGCCAATTCTTATTCAGGCTCAAGAGATAAATATATTGAAGAAGGATTCACCGATTATTTGCCAAAACCATTTCAATATAAAGAATTAAATAAAATACTGAAAAAGTATATGGGACAATAAGGAAGAGGTGATTTAGATGAGTTTAGAAAGTTTAATACATGCTTCTGACAATATTGTCGCAAGTTTATTATATTTATTTATTTGCTTTGTCACGATTATTTGGTTATTAGTTGTTTATTTTAATAAGAAAAGAAAAAACAGCATTCGTGGATTATACTTCAAAATAATTATATTTACCATTATATTATTACTTTCTAGTGACGTAGTAACTGTTTTATTACTTCACAATGGAATAGAAGGACTAGTCTTTAGAATCATTAATACCATTCACTGGGAATGCTTTATTTGGTGGTTTGGTAACTATCGAGCATATAACATTTTATTCTTATCAGGAGATGGAGAAGAAGAATGGTCAAAAGAACAAGGATTTAAAAAAGTATATACCGATTTACCATGTTCTAAAAGATTAATAGTCAATGATATTATAAAATATGCCGCTATGGTAGGGTTCTTATTCTTACCGGTTCAAGTAATTGATTTAAATCATATAAACTTTATACAAGGAACAGCTCAATTATATGTTGTAGTTTATATGTTTTTAATCGGATTCATATCAATGTATGAAACATTAGTAATATTTAAAAAGCAAACCGTATTCAACAAATTATCCGTAGTGTTTGTATTCTTAGTAATGTTAGTTGCGATAATCTTCCAATATAGAATTGAAGACACCACGGTATACTGTATATGTGCAGCCATTCAATTATATTTCTTGTATTTCATGGTAGAAAACCCTGATATACGTTTAAGAAAAGAAATTGAAGACTTAAAGACAAATATTGAAAAATCGAATAAGGCTAAAACAGATTTCTTATCCAATATGTCACATGAAATACGTACACCAATGAATGCCATAATTGGATTTAGTGATTCTCTATTAACAAATACGAATTTTGATGAAAAAACAGCTAGAACGGATATTGAGAATATTTATACCGCTGGAAACAACTTAGTTGACATTATAAACAACATATTAGATATTTCAAAAATAGAATCTGAACAAAACACTTTAAATAATAAGAATTGTAGTATTGATAAAATCATAAGAGAATTAGCCAGTGTAATTAAAACACGTTTAGGAAAAAAGCCAATTGAATTTATAACAGAATTAGATGAACATATTCCATCCGTAGTTTGGGGAGATTCAACAAAGATTTATCAAATTCTATTAAATATTGCGAACAACTCCGTAAAATATACAGAAGTAGGTAAGATAAAAATTTCATGTATCCCAGAACCAATCGATAATAAAAAAGTATTATTGCATTTTAAAGTAACGGATACAGGATATGGAATCAAAGAAGAAGATTTTGATAAAGTATTTAAAAAATATTCTAGATTAGAAGAAGCAACCAGTAAGGATATTGAAGGTACAGGATTAGGATTAGTAATTACCAAACAGTTTGTAGAATTAATGGAAGGAAAAATTTGGTTTACTAGCGATTTCGAAGTAGGAACTACATTCTATATTGATATTCCATTTAAAGTAATTGATCCAACTCCAATAGGAATTCAAAAAGATACATCATCCGAAAAAACAGATGATGGATTTATTAGACATTTAGATTGTTCGGCTTACACCGTATTAATTGTAGATGATAATGATACAAACTTAAAAGTAGCTTCAAGATTATTAGAAAAGTATAAATTTAAGATTGATACCGCAAAAAATGGAAAAGATTGTATATATAAATTCAAATATGGTAATCATTATGATATGATTCTATTAGATGATATGATGCCAGAAATGGGTGGAATTGAAACCGTTAAAATTATAAAAAAATTAGATGTTTTTGATATTCCACCAGTAATTGCCTTTACCGCAAATGCCATGACTGGTATGGGAGAAAAATATTTAGAAGCAGGTTTTGATTATTATTTACCAATGCCTGTTAGCGTTCAGGAATTAGACGAACTAGTAAAAACATATTTCGGTGATAAAGCCAAAACGTATGTTGAAGATAATATTCAAGAGGCGAAAAAGTCTACTTCTAATACAGAATCGAAACCAGAAAGTGAAGAGCCAAAAAAGGTAGAACCAGTACAAAAAATACAAGCAGTTGCTCCAATCACCATTCCAATAGAAGTAAAAGAGCATTCTGAGAATTCAGAAGAAACAAAAACAGCCGATGTAGAACAAAAAGAAGAAAAAGTAGAAAGCCATGAGGAAGAAACATCCAAGGAAGACCAATCTGAAACAAGTCATCAAGATGAATCAGAAAGGAAAGACGAAAGTCATACTGAAGAAACATCTCTAGAGGAAAGCAATCAAGAAGAAAAGCAAGAAGAGAATAAAGATCTATCCTCTCCAGACGAACAAGAGGCATACTTAAGAGAAAAAGGCTTAGATATGGATAAATCCTTAGAATTCCTTATGGATATGGAAATGTACAATATGACCTTAAATGATTTTATGACATCAAAAGATGAAAAATGGTCAAAAATCAAAGAATATAAGAATTCAGAAGATATGAAAAATTATTCCATAGAGGTTCATTCACTAAAAAGTGATTGCAAGTATCTAGGTTTAATGAAATTAGCCGATATATGCTATGAACACGAATTAAAGAGTAAAGAAAATGATTTAGAATTTGTAAAACAAAACTTTGAAAGACTAGAAGAAGAATACAACAAATCAATGGAATTAATGAAAGAGTATATCGATAAATTTAATATTCAATCCAATGAATAAAGAGAGTAATTACTCTCTTTTTTTATGTCAAAAAAAAAGCAGTAGAACTGCTTAAATATTTTAATTTAGAAATGTATTGGTTCTTGTATCAAATATCAAAGTAGTCGTATTTTCACCAACGATATTAATATACATATTGTTATTTTTTTCCGATATACTAAGATCTCCATCGGCAAGGATTGGTTTAGAAACTAGTAAATTTGCATTATTATCAAATACATAGATAGTCAGATCTTTCAAAGTAACAATATGAGAAATATTTATATCAATATCATCATAATTACAATTAACAATAATCTGTCCTTTTTTATTAATAACTCCGGCAAGACCATCGATTCGAATAACCCCATATTTATTATTGATAGAAGTTTGAGGAATGTCATCTAGTACAATAGCATTTTTACCTTTTGTAATACTATAAAAATGAAACTGGCCATCATCCATAATAGGAATTAAATCATCATTATCAACAATGAATTGATTGGAACGGAAATCTGAAATTTTACAATCACTTGCACATTCATATTCACCGATTATTTTAATACCCTTATAAAAAGAAATTGATTTACCATTGTTTTGATATTTATAAGTTTCATTGTATGGAATTTCATCCAACTCTGCCAATTTCTTTTCCGCTAATTTTTGGTACTTGTAATTTACGGAAATAATCGTAACAATTATAACGGCAAAAGAAGCTATTCCAATAAGGCTAACAATCAGTTTATCAACAAATTTCATTCGAAATTCTTTCGTGTTTTCATTTCCACTCATATATACACAACCTCGCTATCTTTATTCTATTTGTATTATATCATAGATGAAGAATTATGTCTTTGTTTTTTTATAAGAATTTTGGAAAATAAAAAGATTTAACAAACATTATGAAATAAAACGATATAATTAGATGAAATAGAAGACTAGAGATATCTAGTCTTTTTTACTGGATAACAAACGATGATGTATGGTAAAATAAAGAAAAGGAGAAAAATATGAAGAAAATAGTAAAAATAATTATAATAATGATTTTATTAATGGGAGTAACCGCTTGTACTAGTAATACTAAATTAGAAGAAATAGCCAATAATATCAATAATTCAGAAACTGTAACAAATTTAAAAGAATATGGATATAAGATAAAAGCATCCGCAAGCAAAGATAAAATAATTATAAAAACCGATACAGGGGAAGAAAAAAGGAAAGCAGAGTTCCAATTAAAAGGAGACATCTTAAGTAATGAAAATTTATCGGAAGATGTCTTACTTGAAACAATTCTTCTAATTAATGGAGTCGGAATATCATATGGATATCAAGATGGAGAATTATCCAAAAATATAAATACATTCCCTCAAGAATACCAACAATATACCTTAGAAAAAGAAGGAATAGCTTTATTGATAGAAGAAGAAAAGATATCATTAAAGATAGACCTTTCTAAAAAAATTCCACTAATCGATATGAATAAATTTTATTTAACAACGGACCACTTTGATATGATAAAACAAATTATAGTTGATAAGGAAACCGGAAATCAAAATGGAAAAATAGGAAATATTGCTTATGATGTATTTATAGGAGAAGAGACAAGCACTATTACGATTGGTCAAGAAGAACACCTAGCAGACAGTGCCTATAAATCCATACTATCAGCCCTAGAAGTAATGTATGGAGAAGAAACTAAAAATCATTTTCAAGAAATATATCCGAAATTTGTAGATGGAAAAACGGAAATAGAAGCTTATACGATTGAAACAAACTATCATCCAGAAGACCAAGAAAATTCCGTGTTTAAAGATACAAAAGTGGTGCACATCACAATTGACAAAAATATGATAAAAGACTAAATTTTAGTCTTTTTTTAACGTTCATTTAAGATTCAGAAATTATGATGGATACAGTGAAAGGGAAAAACTTTCACGAATAAAAAATAGAAATAAAAAAATATAATAAAGAAGAGGAGGAAATAAATAAGATAGAAGAATAAAAAACAAAGAATAGAAAAAGAAAAGGAGAGGATCAAATGAAAGAAAAAATAATGATATTTATAATTGGAATATTAGTGGGAGCGGTTATCGCAACGGGAGTTTTTTACATGTACTCTAATTCCAATAAGACTTGCGATTGTACCAATCAAAATATGCAATTTAATGGTGGAGAACCACCAGAAATGCCAAATGGAGGACCTAGAGAAATGAATGGGGAAGAGCCACCTGAAAAGCCAGATGGAGAGGATAGACAGCCCCCAGAAAAACCAGGAGAAGAAAAAGAAACAAACGATGAAACTCAAACAAATGAATAAAGAAAGGAGTTAAAATGAAAGATAAAAAAAGCCTATTATATATGGCGATTATAATAGTATTAATTCTTTTACTCAGTCTTTTATGGTTTTTAATAATAAAAAGAGATTATAGAAGTTCAGAAAGTACACAAAATGGAAACCAAACGGAAATAAAACAAAACACCAATATATCCTATTCCTCTTCCAAAAAAATAACGAAAGAGGAAGATATAACAGAAGGGAACTATGAATCGTCTACAGCGGATGAAAATGCAATATTAATCTCTGGAGTGAAATCCACTATATCGAATGTAACAGTCGAAAAAACAGGGGATTCAGACGGAGGAGACAACACCAGTTTTTATGGGACGAATTCCGCTATACTAGCCAAAGACGGTGCCAATGTAACCATCAAAAATGCAATCATTCATACCGATGCAACAGGAGCCAACGGAGTATTTAGCTACGGGGGAAGTGCCAAAACCAATAACTCAAGTAGTGATGGAACAACCATCAATATAAGTGATTCCACGATTACAACTCAAAAAGGAAATTCTGGAGGAATTATGACAACGGGTGGAGGAACCACTAATGCCAAAAACTTAACAGTAACTACGAATGGTCAATCGAGTGCAGCCATTCGTTCGGACCGAGGTGGAGGTACAGTAAATGTAGATGGTGGAACTTATACCTCTAACGGAGTAGGATCACCAGCAATTTACTCAACGGCCGATATAACAGTAAAAAACGCCAGCTTAATATCTACTACCAGTGAAGGTGCTATTATCGAAGGAAAAAACTCTATAACGTTAGAAAATGTAGAACTAACTGATACACATACCAAAAATGTAAAATCTAAAACCTATAAAAATATATTTATCTATCAATCTATGAGTGGCGATGCCGCAGAAGGAGAAGCTACTTTTACAGCCAAAGATAGTACTATTACCACAAATAATGGAGATTCCATCTATGTATCCAATACCAGTGCAACAATCAACCTAGAGAATAATAAGATAATAAATAACGATGCATCTGGCTATTTTCTAAGAATTCAAAAAGATTCTTGGGGAAAAGAAGGACAAAATGGAGGAAAGGTTGTCCTTAATTTAACCAATCAAGAAGTAAAGGGAAATATAGGAGTAGATGAAATATCTTCTCTAACCATGAATATGACAAAATCAAAATTTACAGGAATCATTGATGCGAAAGAGGGAAAAGTAGATTTAAAATTAGATCAAACAAGTACCATCACATTAACAGGAGATAGCTACATTACTTCTTTAGAAAATGCTGATACTTCTAACAGTAATATCATTTTAAATGGTTATAAATTATATATTAATGGAGTAGAATTTACAAAATAATGAATTGAGAAAGAAAGAGAGTCAAAACTCTCTTTTTATGTTATAATCAAATCGGTGAAACCTTTATGAAAAAAAGAAGAATAATTTACCTAATAATAACCATATTATTTCTTTTATTATCAAGTTATCTATTAAAGAAAACCGATATGACCAATAATGTATTACTAAGTAAGTCCATTCAAATCATATTAATACTTGCATTAATAAGAATCTCCATTGGCTGCACTTTGTATATAAAGAATCAATATGAAAAGAAAAAGTATTCCTATGCCATTATAATGAATTTAGGCTTATTAGTATTTATCAATGTAAATATCTTAAGACAAATCAATTTATTAATTGAGAATTGGAACGTAGTAAATATTGTAGATATTTATAACAATACATTAAGATCCTTTTCCTTTTTTGCTATGTTAACGTTACCATGTATTATAGTATTAGCAATTTATAGTATTATCACAAATATAGTATTAATAAAAAAGGAAGGATTCAGGCCAAAAAATATGCTTGGAATCATTCTAGGATTTCTTGCCCTTGTAGGACTTCTTGGCAGCCAAACGTTATACTTCCTTATCTCCAAACTATTAATTGGAACCGACAAACAATTTATAAAATATATGCTAGATATCTGTATCAATGCTACTTTGTCCTATTTTTATACGTTAATTATTGCAACTCTCTATTGTAATGTTAAAGCAGCAAAACACAAACCAACTTATGACAAAGATTTTGTGATTATTCTAGGGTCTAAGATTAATGAGGATGGAACCCTAACACCATTACTAAAAGGAAGAGCCGATAAAGCCATTGAATTTGCCAAAAACCAATATGAAGAAACAAAGAAAAAAATTATTTTCATTCCTTCTGGTGGCAAAGGAAGAGACGAAGTAATGGCAGAAGCGGAAGCAATCCAAAATTATTTAATAAAAAATGGAATATCCAAAAATCAAATCATACTAGAAGATAAATCAACTAGTACAATAGAAAATATGAAATTTTCAAAAGACAAAATAAAGGAGATTAACAAAGAAGGAAATGTTATCTTTTCCACTACTAACTATCATGTCTTTCGAAGTGGAGTAATTGCTACCAATCAAGGCTTAGATTGTGAAGGAATTGGCAGTAAAACAAAATGGTATTTTTATACCAATGCATTAATTCGAGAATTTATCGCGAATCTTGTTCAAGAACGAAAAAGCCATCTAATATTATTAGGTTCTATCAATCTGTTCTTAATGATTTTAATATGGCTCGGAAAGTATTATAATTTTATAATGATTTTTAAATAAACCAAAAAATGTTAAGAAAAAGGGCGCTACTTCCACGAAAAATTGGTAGTTTGTAAAAGAATTATTTTATAAAATGATTCATGAAAGGAAGAATTTTATGGATATAGGAAATAAAATATTTGAGTTAAGAAAAAAGAATAATCTTTCTCAAGAACAATTAGCAGAAAAAATGGGAGTAGCCAGACAAACTATAAGTAAATGGGAATTAGGAGAAACAAGTCCAGACTTAAAACAAGCTAAAGAACTATCAAAAATATTTAAAGTAAGTTTAGATGAATTAGTAAATAATGATATCAAAGATATCGTAATTGAAAAAGTTTCGAATACAGAAAAACTATCTGGAATGATTTTAAAAACAATAAAAATTTCACTATTCGTTATCCCAATTGCGTTTATTGTTATTTTATTATTACTAGTACTAGTCAATATTGGATTAAAATCCAAAGATACAGGAAGAGAAATAGAAGAAACAATTTATTGCCAAATATACGGAGAAGAACATACTTATTCCATTACATATCAAGAATTAACAGGGATTCCTATTGCTATGGGAGGAGATTCCTATTTTGACGATATTTTAAATTTGGATCAATACAATGATGCCCACCAAATATTTAATGTGATAAATGATTATGTCAAGAAAAATGGTGGCAATTGTGAAATGATAGAAGAGAAAGAATTAAATGATTTAGTAGACATGCAAATAAAAGAAGGAACCCTCACCAATGAAGGAGCAACGATTCTCATTCAAGAAAAAGAAGACTATGATATTAGTTATGGTGAATCCTTTTGGCTAGAAAAATATAACGCCAAAACCAATTCTTTTCAAAAACTAGATTTAAGCGGAGAAAACTGTGGCTTTAATTTGCCCGCTTATTCCGTAACACCAGAGAAACCGCTAGAGTTAAAACAGAATTGGTCGTGTATGTATGGAAAATTAAAAAAAGGAGAATATCGCTTAGTAAAAGATGTTTTCTTTGAATCCGATATTCCCGTATCACCTAACGAAATGTATTATATTTGGGTAGAATTTGAAATAGACTCCTAAAAGAAACTTTAAGAAAATAAGTTTCTTTTTTTTTAGTATGTTATAATGGAGTTAGAAAACAAAAAAGAGGTGTGAGATGGAATACGAATATAGTTATGTAGTAAGTGATTTAACAGAATATTTGAATTATATTGCTACAAATTATTCATTTCAAGAAAAAACTTTTGAACAAAGAGATATCTATCGGAATAAGAATCATACAATTGCAAGAATTACCCATAAGAAGAATAAGTTATTTTTAGATTTTAAAGAAGACAAATTAGAAAAGAAAGATTGTATAGAAAGAAAAGAATCTAAAGTGATTCAAATAGATAGTCTAGAAAATGGAGAAGATATATTAGCGTTTCTAGGATATTCCAAAGATAATTCTATGAAGCGAGTAAGAAGTATTTATCAAGGAGAAGGTATTACCTTTGAAGTGGATGAATACGAAGAACCGAAACAAACTTATGTCATAAGTTTTGAGGGAAAAAAAGAGATATGTGATAAAGTCCATAAAGAGTTAGAATCACTCAATAAAAAATATAAGATAGAGGAATAAGGAGAAAAATATGATAGAAATAAAAAATGTCACAAAAAAATATGGAGAAGTAAAAGCCTTAGACAATGTTTCCTTTACAGTAGAAGATGGAGATATCTTTGCATTTATTGGACACAATGGAGCCGGAAAAACAACTTTAATTAAATCTATTGTAGGAATTCATGATTTTGAAGAAGGAGATATCTTAATTGATGGAATATCCATTAAAGAGAATCCAGTAGAATGTAAAAAGAAAATGGCTTTTGTTCCAGACAATCCAGAAACCTATGAACATATGAAAGCCATCGATTATATTAATTTCATATGTGATATGTATGAAGTAGATACCGAAACAAGAAAGAAAAACATTGAAAAATATGCCAAACTATTTGAAATGGAAGATAAATTAAATGATACAATCGATAGTTACTCTCATGGTATGAAACAAAAAATCGTTTTAATATCTGCCTTAGCACATGATCCAAAAATACTGATCATGGATGAACCGTTTGTAGGACTAGATCCAAAAGCTGTATTTGATATCAAAGAAGTATTAAATGAAATGGTAAAAGAAAAGAAAATTGTATTTTATTCTACTCATATTCTAGATGTTGCAGAAAAATTGTGTTCCAGAGTAGCAATTATTAAAAATGGAAAACTAGTAAAAAGTGGTAACATGAAAGATATTAAAGGAGATAAATCCTTAGAAAAAGTATTTATGGAATTAGAGGAAAACAAAGAATGAAAAAAATTATTTCTTTAATAAAAGCATGCATGACCAGTGATATGGCTATCTTTAAATTCAAAAAAACAAAGAATAAAAAGGCATCCATATTCCTACCATTATTCATTGCTTTCTATTTTATGTTTATGTTATGGAGTCTTGCCAATTCCACTTTTGAAGAATTAGCTCCTTATAACATAGCGTACCTATTGTTACCCATTTTTCTATTAGGAATCTCTTTCATGACATTCATAGAAGGAATCTATAAATCAAGTTCCCTAATCTTTAATTGCAAAGATGATCAACTTCTTTTATCCTTACCAATAAAAAAAGAAGTAGTTATCTTCATTCGAATTTTCAAATTCTATGTCTTTGAATTAATATTTAATACGATGATGCTATTTCCATTTATGTTAGCCTACATTCGTTGGGCTCCAACCCTAAGCTGGACATATGGTTTGACTTGTTTGATCATTCTTCTTTTCTCACCAATCATACCAATTATTTTATCTTGTATAGTAGGAATGATAACTGCTAGTATAGCAAGTCGATTTAAGTATAAAAATGTTGCTCAAATCATAGTATCGATGATTGTACTAGCAGGAACATTCTATATATCATTCAACCTAGATGGAGCATTTGATTATTTAGCACAAAATGCAACTAGTTTAAATGATTTAATTACGAAGGTTTATTATCCTTCTGGAGTATTTGCTAAGTTAGTAACAGACTTTAACATCCTTGATTTACTGGTATTTATAGGAATAAACATTCTGTTGGTATCCGTATTTGTATGGATTTTTAGTAAGTTCTACTTTAAAATCAATTCACGAATGAAAAGTGTAACAACCACAACTCATTCTAAGATAAAAGTAAAAGAATTAAATATAAAGAAAAACTCAAAAACTATGGCAATGATAAAAAAAGAAATAAATACATTTTTCAAAACACCTGTATTTATCATCAACGCTGGTTTTTCACTAGTATTATTCTTAATTGTAGCGGTAGTAATTGTTTTTAAGTATGATAGTTTTATACAAACGTTAGTAAGTGAAGAAACAGGCTTAGGCCTAACAACAGAAATCATAGAAAATAATTTGTCTATAATGATCTTATATTTACTGACTTTTGTTTCTTTTTTAACCTCTATTACCAATGCTGTTATAAGTATTGAAGGCAAAAATATAAGTATTTTAAAATCATTACCGATTCAGACCAAAAACATTTTACTTAGTAAAGTATTATCAGCCTTTATAATTACAACACCAGTTTTACTTCTAGGAGACTTCATACTATTTATCCGACTAAAAACATCTCTTTTAGAAGCAATACTATTAGTAATTATTTCTCTTACCATGCCACTTGTCTCTCACTTTATCGGAATCATTATTAATTTGAAATATCCAAAACTAGATTGGGAAAATGAGAGTGAAGTGGTCAAACAAAGTGCTAGTTCCTTTATAGCAGTCATGATTGGGATGGTATTGATGATGATTATAATAATAGTAGTATCAAATGTAGTAGAAATAGTAAACACCCTTTGGATTTTATGGATAGTAGCAATAGCCCTTATTCTACTAGATACAATATTATATTTCTATTTAATTACTAAAGGGGTAAAAATGTTTAATGATTTATCCATTTAAATAAGACTAGAATTTCTAGTCTTTTTTATAGTAGTTGAATAAATAGAACAAATGATATAATAAGCAACCATTAAGAGTAGTTCGTATGAATAAGATTCAAAATATGCCGTTAACATTTGCCTGAATACAATTATTATCCAATAGAAAATGTAACATAAATAAAAGTTTAGAAGAAAAAACCAAAGTACCAATGCAATCGCAAAAAGCCAAGAACTATGATGAAAAAAATAAAACTAGAAATATTTCTAGTTTTTTTATAACTTCATAGTATGATATAATGAAAAAGAATAGGAATGATATAAATGAAAAAGAAAATATTGAACGTCCTAACAATCCTGTTTCTTCTCGTAATGATAATCTCTTTCATAAGCTTGATTCAGTGGAATAATGAGAACAAAAAAGTAAAAAAAATAGTAACGGAAGTAGAGCACTATATCGTAACAGAAGAAGATATTATGAAGCCAGAAATCAAAGAAGTAAATGACGATATCATCGGCTGGCTAAAAGTCGATTATACCAATATTAATTATCCAGTTGTGCAAGGACAAGATAATAAATATTACTTAAATCATGATTTAAAGGGAGAATACAATACGGCAGGATGGATATTTATGGATAGTGATAATTCCTTAGACGATCAAAATCTCATTATCTATGGACATCATAGAACGGATGGAAGTATGTTTGGTTCTCTTGATAATCTTCTAAAAGGTCATGAATCAGGACAAATACAATTAATACTAGAAGATAAAACCATAAATTATTCCATTATTTCGATATATAAAACAGATAAAAAAGATCATTATCGAGACCGAAATTTTAAGGATTTAAAAGAAACCATTCAGAAGTTTAAAACAAAAAGTCTCGTAGATTTTGTAGTACCGATCGAGGAGGAAAATCAATTGATAACACTCTCCACGTGTAGTAATGATAACATAGGAAGAATCGTAGTTCATGGAATAAAAAATATATAAGAAAATTCTTCCTTTTTTGACAAAAATAGTTTATACTGTTTATAAGGTAGGAGGTGGATACAATTTGCGTTCATAAGAAGAAGTTATTTCGACTCGGAATAATATTCTTTGCTTTAATGTGCGTATCGGCTGTATATGCATTATCAAATGATGTAATTAATAATACAGAAAGTACTATTTCCACATCTTACGTAGATATTAAAATAGAAGAATATCGAAAAGGAGAAGAATACACTAAAGAGGATGAACATGTTATGCCCGGAGAAGATATTTCTTTAAATGCAAGGGTCCATAACCTTGGAATGGATTGCTATATCAGGGCAAAAATATCCTATAAAATTGGAAATAGTGAATATAACATAGAAGATTATATTCAAGGAGATTATAAAAACTGGAATTTAAATGGTGATTATTACTATTTTGATTCAGTTGTTAACAAAGATGATTCACTTAGTATCTTTGATACAATTCATATTCCGGATAATTTAAACTTAGATTCTAGTAATCAGAAAATTATAGTTCATACCGTTGTGGATGCAATCCAAGCTAAAAACTTTACTGGTAATTGGAATAATGTCGTGATTGAAAAGTCGATTGAAAGATCATATTCCATAGATTCAGAAGGAAAGTCTGAGATTATTTATGAGAATAATGCAGATAAATACATTTCTTTGGAAAATGGCTTTTTTGATCATTTAGGTGGATTAGTACCCGGAGATAGTTCGAGTGATAAAATAATCATTCAAAATAGTAGTAATAATCGAATCAGGTATTATTTATCCGTTAGCACGAATAGTCTATCGAAAGAAGAATTAGATCTTTTAAGCAATATTCATATCTTGATTAAGAATGGTCAAGGGCAAGCGATTAAAGAAGGAAAACTAACGGATATAGATCAATTGTTACTAGGTACCTATAATCCTAAGGAAGTGGAAGAAATTACATTAGAAATTTCCATCCCACCAGACTTAGATAATGAATTCAGCAAGATAGCAACAAAAATTACCTGGATTTTCTCAGTAGAGGAGGAATCCGACAGTCCCGACACTTGGGATTTAAAATTCGATGTGTCTATAACACTTTTCTTGTGTTCCGCAGCAGGACTAATCATAGTCATGGTTCTTGCGAAACAAGAAGAGGATAATATAGAAAAAAATAAGTTAGAAAAGAGGAGAAAAAAATGAATAAGAAAAAAACAATAACAGCAGCTGTAGTATTAATGCTAGTACTATTAGTTGGAGGATTAGTAGCATATTTCACAGATACAGATACAAAAACAAACACATTTACAATTGGTAATGTAGATATT
>CAMNHK010000026.1 GCA_946539445.1 uncultured Caryophanales bacterium | reverse complement strand
ACAAATGACTCAATCGATGCAACCAGGTATGAACCAAAGCATTCAACCACAAATGTCTCAATTGATGCAACCAGGTATGAACCAAAGCATTCAACCACAAATGACTCAATCGATGCAACCAGGTATGAATCAAAGCATTCAACCACAAATGACTCAATCGATGCAACCAGGTATGAACCAAAACATTCAACCTCAAATGAACCCTGGATTTCAACAACCTATGAATCAACCTGCCTATCCAACTCCAAATGGAATGAATCAATCCATTCCAGCAAAGAAAAAATCAGGAGTAGGAAAAATAATTGGTATCATTGCTGGAATTGTTGTGGGATGCTTTGTATTTTTATATGTACTTGGTTCATCCGTAATAAATGAAGATCGACTAACAGGTACATTTAGATGTTCAGAATCTATTTACGATGATAATCGTGACATAATTGTTTCATTCTCAAATGGGAAAGATTTTCAAATGCATGATTCTACTGATAAAGTAACTGGAACATACTCCATAATTAAAGAGGATTTTGACTCCGAAGATATGATTAAAACGTATCAAGTTACTATACAAACAAACTACACAAACTTAAAAGGAAATGAATCAACAGAACCAGTAAATGTAACTTACGCTATTGCAGTAAATGAGGATGGAGTAGCAGCTATGATGAATAAAGAGACATCTACTTTATTGTATTGTTTAAAAGATTCATAAAAACAGATAAAAACAATCTGTTTTTTTTTGGAAAAAGCGGATTAACCGCGGAAAATATGGTATAATATCAAACAGGTGATTTTATGGATAAAATTATAGTAAAAGGGGCTCGTGAGAATAACTTAAAAAACGTTAGTATTGAGTTACCAAAAAATAAATTAATTGTTATGACAGGTTTATCAGGAAGTGGAAAGAGTAGTTTAGCATTTGATACGATTTATGCGGAAGGTCAAAGACGTTACGTAGAAAGTCTATCTGCCTATGCTAGACAGTTTTTAGGTGGCTCTGAAAAACCAGATGTTGACTCTATTGAAGGGTTATCTCCTGCTATTTCGATTGATCAAAAAACTACTAATAATAATCCAAGATCAACCGTAGGTACCGTAACAGAAATCTATGATTATCTTCGTTTAGTATTTGCTCGTTGCGGAGTACCATATTGTCCAAATCATAATATTCCAATTACTTCTCAAAGCGTAGAAGAAATGACAAATAAAGTAATGGAATACCCACTTGGAACAAAAATAATAATAATGTCTCCAGTAGTACACGGTGAGAAAGGAACTCATAAAGATCTTTTTGATCAATTGAGAAAAGATGGATATGTCAGAGTTCGTGTAAATGGAGAAATGATAGATTTAAGCGAAGAAATCGAACTGGAAAAAAACAAAAAAGATAAAATCGATGTTGTAATTGATCGAATTGCCTTAAAAGAAGAATCTCGATCTCGTCTATTTGAAGCGATTGAACAAGCAACAAAACTATCAGGAGGAAAAGTAGTTGTTCAAATATTAGGAGAAGAAGCTAAGGAATTAGTTTTTTCCGAACAATTTGCCTGCCCTCATTGTGAATTCTCTCTTCCAGAACTAGAACCACGAATCTTTAGTTTCAATGCCCCATATGGAGCCTGTCCAGAATGTAAAGGATTAGGAGTAAAGATTCAAATTGATGAAGATTTATTAATACCAGATGATACTAAATCGATTGAAGAAGGTTGTATCAAGACCTTAACAGATGATCCAGAAGGAATGGATTATTTAAAACTAGAATGTTTGTGCAAACACTATAAGATAAAAATGAACGTTCCATGGAAAAAATTAAAACGTCGTGAACAAGAATTAATATTATATGGATCTGATGAGTTAATTCACTTTAAATATTCCTCTAAAAGTGGAAATGTCTATAATAAAACAGAATTCTATGAAGGTATTATTAACAACCTTGAAAGAAGACATTTGGAAACCAATTCCAACTGGGTAAGAGAATGGCTAGATAATTATATGGTAGAACATACTTGTGATACCTGCCATGGTGCTCGATTAAATGATGGAGTGTTACAAGTAAAAGTGGGTGGAAAGAATATCTACGAAGTAACTCAAATGTCTATTAAAGAATTAATAAAGTTCTTTGAAAATCTAAAACTATCCAAAGAAAAACAAGAAATTGCTAGATTGGTATTAAAAGAAATATTAGATCGTCTATATTTCTTATCCGACGTAGGACTAGAATACCTTACCCTAAGTAGAAATGCCGGAACTCTATCAGGCGGTGAAGCTCAAAGAATTCGTCTAGCAACTCAAATTGGTTCTCACTTAACAGGAGTTTTATATGTATTAGATGAACCAAGTATAGGACTTCATCAAAGAGACAATGAAAGACTAATTAAATCTTTAAAAGAAATGAGAGATTTGGGAAATACACTAATTGTAGTAGAACATGACCAAGATACAATGCTTGCAAGTGATTACTTAGTTGATGTAGGACCAGGGGCTGGTTCTGATGGAGGAGAAATAGTAGCGGCAGGAACCCCAGAAGAAGTAATGAAGAATGAAAATAGCATAACAGGAAAATATTTAAGTGGAAAATTATGTATTGAAGTTCCTAAAAAAAGAAGAAAAGGCATTGGAAAATATTTGAAGATTAAAGGAGCGAAAGAAAACAATTTAAAGAATATTGATGTCAATATTCCTCTAGGAACCTTTACTTGCGTAACCGGAGTATCTGGTTCTGGTAAGTCTTCTTTAATTAATCAAATCCTTTGTAAGGCAGTTTCTCAAGCTATTTATAAGAGTAAAGAAAAACCGGGAAAATTTGATAAGATTTTAGGAATTGATAATTTAGACAAAATCGTAGCTATCTCACAAAATCCAATTGGAAGAACTCCACGTAGTAATCCAGCAACTTACACAGGAGTCTTTGATGATATCAGGGATTTATTCACGACTACCAAAGAAGCCAAAATGTATGGATTTGAAAAGAATCGCTTTTCATTTAATGTCAAAGGCGGTCGATGCGAAGCTTGTCGTGGAGATGGAGTAAAGAAAATAGAGATGCATTTCTTACCAGATGTGTATGTACCATGTGAAGTTTGTCATGGAACTCGTTATAATGGAGAAACTCTAAACATAAAATATAAAGGAAAGAATATTGCGGAAGTGTTAGATATGAGAGTATCAGAAGCACTTGAATTCTTTGAAAATGTTCCAAAAATCAAAAGAAAATTACAAGTTTTAGAAAGAGTAGGACTAGGTTATATAAAACTAGGACAAAGTGCCCCAACCTTATCAGGAGGAGAAGCAGAAAGAGTAAAACTTGCCAAAGAATTACAAAAACAAGCAACAGGAAAAACCTTATTTGTATTAGATGAACCAACAACAGGACTTCACACAGATGATATCAAGCGCTTACTTGCAATTTTACAGGAAATAGTAGATAATAAAGATACTGTAGTAGTAATAGAACATAACCTAGATGTCATAAAAGTAGCAGACTACATTATTGATTTAGGACCAGAAGGAGGAGACGAAGGTGGAAACATTGTTGCCACGGGAACTCCAGAAGAAGTCGCTAAAGTAAAAGAATCCTACACAGGACAATTCTTAAAGAAAATACTATAGAGGTGTTTATGCAAGTTGTTATTAAGGAAAAAAATAAAGTAAGAATTAATCATTTTATAGATTGGTTACTATATATGGCAGGTTACACAATTGTATTTATTGTCGTAACAAGTTTTTTCAAATCCATCTATGTAGAAGAGTCTCATGCTTTTCTATGGTCATTGATAACCGTTTTAATTCTTTATATAATGAATAAAACTGTAAAACCAATATTAGTAACATTAACCATTCCTATAACAGGAATTACATTGGGATTATTTTATCCTTGTATCAATGTAATTATATTGAAACTAGTAGATTGGATATTAGGACCCTATTTCGAAGTTAAAAATCTTTGGATTGCTCTATTTGCGGGAATCCTTTTATCCATCACAAACTTTTTGATGGAAAAAATAATTGCAAAGATTATTAAGAAGGTAAAGAAGAATGGATAGTACAATGATCGATTTGGGATTTTTCCAAATCAAATGGTATTCTTTTTTCATTTTTCTAGCAATGATAACAGGATGTTTTCTAGTGTGGAAAGAATCCAAGAAAAAAAATATACCAGAAGACTACATCACAAATGTTATGTTTTATGGAATTATTTATGGAATCTTAGGAGCTAGACTATATTATGTCTTATTTCACCTAGATTACTATTGGCAAAACCCACTAGAAATCATTATGATTTGGAATGGAGGACTAGCCATTCACGGTGGAATTATTGCATTCCTAGTATTCTTAGGAATCTATTCGAAAAAGAAGAAAAAGAATTTGTTACTAACACTAGATATTTTATCCGTGCCTATTATTATTGCTCAGGCAATAGGCCGTTGGGGAAATTTCTTCAATCAAGAAGCATTTGGAAGAGTAGTTTCTTTAGAATTCCTGCAAAAATTACATCTCCCAAAATGGATAATAAAAGGAATGTATATTGATGGATTCTATCGAGAACCAACTTTTCTCTATGAATCAATCTTTTCCTTAGTAGGATTTATTGTATTAATTTTACTTCGTAAGAATAAAAAAATAAAAACAGGTCAATTAACAGGTACCTATTTAGTATGGTATGGTATAGAAAGAGTTTGGATTGAATCTTATCGTTCCGATTCTCTAATGCTTGGGCCAATCAAGATGGCTCAACTTGTCTCTATCATTTTCATAGTAGTTGGTATATACTTACTTATAAAGAATCAAAAAGGGAAGCAATACTATCAAAAAGAACAAATAGAGGTACAATAGAGGAGGTTTTTATGTATAAAAAAGTAGTAGTTATGGGTGGAGGAACTGGTATTTCTTATCTATTAAGAGGATTAAAAGATTTCCCAGTAGATATAACAGCTGTTATTACAGTTTCTGATAATGGAAGATCCACCGGAAAATTAAGACAAGAATTTCATACTCCTGCTGTAGGAGATATTAGAAAGGTAATTACGAATTTGTCACAGATTGATGAACCAATCAAAAAAATGATGTCTTATCGTTTTAATACATCCAGTGATTTAGATGGACATGCTGTTGGAAACTTAATCTTAACCGCAATGTTAGATATCACTGGATCTTTAAAAGATTCCATTGCTCATCTAAGTAAAATATTAGATGTTAGACATACCGTATTGCCAATATCAGAAGATTCTGATTTAACGTTGATGGGATTAGATAAAGACGGAAATGTCATTGAAGGAGAAGAACAAATTACTCAAGCTCATCGTGAATTTAAGAAGATTTTTTATAAATCAGAACCAAAAGTATTACCAGAAGTATTAAAAGCGATTGAAGAAGCGGACTTAATTATATTTAGTATGGGTAGTTTATATACAAGTGTATTACCAAATATTATTTGTAAAGAAGTAGAAAAAGCTTTAGATAAAGCCAAAGCTCCTATAATGTACCTATCCAATATAGTAACTCAACCAGGAGAAACAGATGGCTTTACCGTTGGAGACCATGTTAAACTTTTAAATCGATATTTGAATAAAAAGAAAGTAGACGTTGTCGTTGCCAGCAACACCAAAATATCAGAGGCAATGGCTAAAAAATATGAGTCTGAAGAGCAAAAAGATCCAGTACTAATTGATTATGAAGAATTAGAGAAAATCGGAGTAGAACT
This sequence comes from uncultured Caryophanales bacterium, assembly GCA_946539445.1. Lineage (GTDB taxonomy): Bacteria > Bacillota_I > Bacilli_A > RF39 > UBA660 > UBA3789. Next base: position 15,720 of record CAMNHK010000026.1, on the reverse strand, counting down.
ATTAGAAGATGATTTAATGATTATTGATGAGGATAATACTTTAAAACATAATAGTCTAAAACTTAGTTCTTTGATATTCTCTTATCTAATGAGGAAATAATGTCTTACACAGTTCGTATTAAAGAAGAAATATCGAGTATCAAAAGCAACAAATCCGAAGGAATAGCAGAACTTTCAGGGTATATCCGTAACAATGGAAATTTCCAAAAGAATAGTATTGTTATGACTACCGAAAATAAATTTGTAGTTGAGAGAATAGTTGAAATGATAAAAGACTTCTACTCAGTAGAAGCCAAAGTAGAAGTAATAGAAAACTTAAATTTCAGCAAAAAAGATCTTTATCAAATAACCTTAAATAAAGATCCTAAGATGTTGGAAGATTTAGGAATTATAGATTCCAAAGGAAATTTTCAAAAGAATGTTCCAAATTATCTAGTAGGTGGAAATGAAGAAATACGTGGGTATTTAAGAGGTGTTTTTCTAGGAACCGGAAGTATCAATGATCCGAAAACCTCTAGATATCATATGGAATTATTAATATCGAATCCCGAAGAATCCGTTTTTATTCAAAAATTATTAAATATATTTGATTTAAATGCGAAGATTCTAAATCGTGATAAAGGATATATGATTTATATCAAAGAAGCTGAAAAAATAAGTGATTTTTTAAAAATAATTGGAGCCAATAATGCCGTAATGTATTATGAAAATATTCGCATTTATCGGGATCAAAAGAATAAAACAAATCGTTTGAATAATTGTGAACAAGCTAATATGGACAAAGTAATTCAAACGGCAACTTCCCAATTAGAAGATATCCAAATTATTGAAGATAACGATGGAATTATGTTATTAGATGAAAAAGTAAAAGAAGTTTTAGAATATCGAAAAAAATATCCAGAAGCTTCCTTAAAAGAACTAGCCGAGATTATTACTTTGGAAACTAATAAATCAATAACAAAATCGGGACTAAACCATCGATTAAGAAAAATAAAAGAATTAGCGGATAGTTTCCGAAAAATGAACAAAGAAAAATAAGCTTTAAGACTTATTTTTTTTTAATATAGAATCAACTATTCCATAGAAAACAGCCTCTTCAGCCGACAAAAAGTGATCTCGATCACAATCCTTTTCAATGGTTTTCCTGGATTTTCCAGTATTCTTCGAAAGAATAGAATTTAGTCTTTCCTTTAACGATAGAATTCTTTTAGTAGATATTTCAATATCACTAGCTTGTCCTTCACTCTTTCCTAATACTTGATGAATCATTACATCTGCATTTGGTAATATCATTCTTTTCCCTTTTGTCCCACTAGATAATAAGACAGCAGCCATACTAGCAGCAAGTCCAAAACAAATGGTAGACACATCACTATGAATATAGTTCATCGTATCATAGATGGCAAGACCTGCACTAACACTACCACCAGGAGAATTAATATATAAATAGATATCATTGTGATTGATGGAATCCAAATAAAGCATTTGAGCAATAACACTATTACTAGTAACATCATCGATTTCACCTGATAATAAGATAATTCTTTCTTTTAGCAATTTAGAATATAAATCAAATCGTTCCACTCCATTTTCATAATCCATAACAATAGGAATAAAATTCATTTTTTTCACCTATAATTAGTATAATGTCAATCCATGAAAATATTCATAGGAGAATAGGACAAAATATGATATACTAATAATAACAATAAGGGGTGATACTATGATTGATACAATAGAAGTAACCATCAATCATCAACAATATCGATATAGTACGAATGTTACTCTCCAAGAGATTCATAAAGAATTTCAAGAGGAATATCGATATCCTATTTTAATTGCAAAAGTAAATAACCATTTACGAGAATTATCGTACAAATTAACAGAAGATTCTGAGGTGGAGTTCCTAGATTTAACCTCATGTGAGGGAAGTAGAGTACACGTAAATGGATTAACATTTATTCTCGTATATGCTGTTAAAAAATTATTTGGAAAAGCGGCTGACGTTGTCGTTCAACATTCCTTAGATAAAGGAATTTATTTTCAAACCACTTTTCGCTTAACAGAAGAAAAATTGGCACTCATCAAAGAAGAAATGAAGGCGATTGTCAAAAAAGATATGCCAATTACCAAACTAACCATTGATCGTTTAGAAGCCATTAACTATTTTAAAGAAATTGGAGATACCGTAAAAGCTAATGTTATGAAATATCATACGGATAATTACGTAACGTTATATCGTTTAGGTAGCACTTATAATTATTTTTATAATTTGATGCCAACGTCAACCGGAAAATTAAAAGATTTTGATTTAACCTATATTAAAGGCAATGGATTTACTTTACGATTCCCAACGGTTTATATCAATGATCGAATCAAGAAATATACCCACCATCCACATATGTTTGAAGCTTTTAGTGAATTTAAAGAGTGGGGAAAAATAATGAATGTTCGAAACTCAGCAGATTTAAATCGTGTTGTTTCATCAGGAAAAATAAGCGATTTAATTAAAATTGATGAAACCCTTCAAAGCAATCGTCTATTAAATATAGCAAAAGAAATCAATTCCTTGAAAAATAAAGTAAAAATTGTTTTACTAGCAGGACCATCTTCTTCTGGAAAGACTACCACCGCAAGAAAACTATCCATGTATTTAGAAAGTTTTGGTCTCCATCCAAAAGCAATTAGTATGGATGACTATTTCGTAAATCGTAAAGACACACCAAAAGATGAAAATGGAAATTATGATTTTGAATGCTTAGAAGCCGTGGATTTAAAACTATTTGATAAACAAATGGCAGATTTATTAAAAGGAGAATTAGTACGAATTCCTACCTTTAACTTTATCATTGGAGAAAAAGAATTCCGTAATGATTTACAATTGTCAGAAAATGATATATTAATTATTGAAGGAATTCATGCTTTGGATACCAAGATATTGACAAATATTCCAAGAGAAAAGAAATATAAAATTTATATTTCTCCTCTAACAGAAGTAAATATGGATAATCACAATCGTGTTCCGACAACGGATAATCGTCTATTGCGTCGAATTATTCGTGATAATCGTACGAGAAACTATAATGTAGAACATACACTAAAGAGTTGGCCAAGCGTACGTCGTGGAGAAGAAAACTATATTTTCCCATTCCAAGATGAAAGCGATGCAACCATCAATTCGGCTGCTATTTACGAACTAGGAGTATTAAAAACTTATGTGGAACCACTTCTATATGCAGTAGAAAGTGACTCTCCATATTATGAAGAAGCTAAGAGATTAATAAATTTCTTACGTTTATTCTTACCAATACCAGCTGATGCAATACCAGAAGATGCAGTTATTAGAGAATTTATTGGTGGCGGATACTTCCATGAATAATAAAATATCCACAGTTTTTTGTGGATATTTTTTGTAAAGTAAGAGAAAAATAAAAATAGAATATTGAAACAAAAATAAGATAAATATATAATTAAGAATAGGAGGATTGAAAAATGATTAAAGTAGCGATTAATGGATTTGGAAGAATTGGAAGATTATGTTTCCGATTAATGGAAGAAAATCCAGAATTTGAAGTAGTAGCTGTTAACGATTTAACAGATGCAGAACAACTAGCATATTTATTAAAATACGATACAAATCATAGAAATTATCGTATTGATGAAATTCATGCTGATGGTGACTATATTGTAGTAGGAGATAGAAGAGTAAGAGTTTACGCTGAAAAAGATCCTGCTATGTTACCATGGAAAGATCTAGATATAGATGTTGTATTTGAAAGTACAGGTCTATTTACCAGTGAAGAAAAAGCAATGGCACACATCAATGCCGGAGCAAAACATGTAATTATTTCAGCACCTGCTAAAGGAGACGTTAAAACGGTTGTATATAACGTTAACCATGAAATCTTAACAGGAGAAGAAAAAATTATTTCAGCAGCATCTTGTACGACAAACTGTCTAGCTCCAGTTGTTGATGTATTAGACAAAGAATTTGGAATTGTAAAAGGATATATGACAACCGTTCATGCTTATACAAACGACCAAGCATCTCTTGATATTGCTCATAAAAAAGGACATTTAGCTCGTCGTGGTAGAGCTTGTGCTGCCAACATCGTTCCAGCTTCCACAGGAGCTGCTAGTGCTATTGGATTAGTATGCCCAAATCTAGCTGGAAAATTAGACGGAACGGCTATGCGTGTACCAGTACCAACAGGTTCTGTAATTGATTTAACGCTAGAATTAGGAAGAAATACAACAGCAGAAGAAATTAATGAAGTGTTAAAAGCTCATACAAATGAAACATTAGAATTTACAATGGATCCAATTGTATCTAGTGACGTAATTGGAAGACGCTGTGGTTCTCTAGTAGATGGACTATCTACCAGTGTTTTAGAAGTAGAAGGAAAACAATTAGTGAAAGTTGTTTCTTGGTACGATAATGAAATGAGTTATACCGCACAAATGGTTCGTACTGCAAAATACTTAATGAGTCGTTAATTTGAACAGAAAAGGAGGAAACTCCTTTTTTTTATATAAAAATAATGCTATAATTTTGATAGATAGGAGAATTGGCTATGAAAACAATAAAAGAATTAGATATTGAAAATAAAAAAGTGATTATTAGATGTGATTTTAATGTACCCATTAAGGAAGGAAAAATAGTAGATGATACTAGAATCGTAGCGGCACTAGAAACAATTAAGTATTGTTTAGAGAAAAATGCCAAAGTGATTCTATTGTCTCACTTAGGTCGTATAAAAGAAAAAGAAGATTTAGCGAAAAATGATTTATCCCCTGTAGCAAATCGTTTATCAGAACTTCTTAAAAAAGACGTTTTATTTGTAGAAAAAACAAGAGGAGACGAATTAGAAGCAGTAGTAGAGAGTATGGAACCTGGAGATGTACTACTTCTTCAAAATACTAGATATGAAGATTTAGATGGTAAAAAAGAAAGCAGTAATGACGAAGAATTAGGAGCTTATTGGGCATCCCTAGGAGATGTTTTTGTAAATGATGCATTTGGAACTATCCATAGAGCTCATGCATCTAACGTAGGAATTGCTTCTCACTTACCTTCTGCTGTAGGATTCTTAATTGAAAAAGAATTAAATGCACTAAGTGTATTAGAAAATCCAGAGCATCCTTTTATAGTAATACTAGGAGGAGCAAAAGTTGCTGATAAAATTGGTGTGATTGAGAACTTAGTAACGAAAGCCGATAAAATCTTAATAGGAGGAGGAATGGCCTTTACATTCTTAAAAGCCAAAGGATTAGAAATTGGAAACTCCCTATTAGATGAAGAAAACTTAGACTTTTGCCGTAAAATGCTAGAAGAATATGGAGATAAAATTGTTCTACCAGTCGATTTTGCCGTATCCAAAGAATGCAACAATGAAGGAGAATACGTAGTAAAGAACATCAAAGATTTCCAAGAAGACGATATGGGATTAGATATTGGAGATCAGACCGTTGCCTTCTTTAAAGAAGTAATTTCAGATGCTGCCATTGTAATTTGGAATGGACCATTAGGTGTATATGAACTAGAAAAATACAAAAAGAATACAGACGAATTATTAAAATTTATTGTAGATAATCAAATAAAAACAATTTTAGGTGGAGGAGATATAGTAGCTGCCGCATCTGCTGCAGGTTTCAAAGACAAAGTATATCATGCCTCAACCGGTGGAGGAGCAACTTTAGAATACTTAGAAGGGAAAAAATTACCAGGATTAGAAGCAATAAAATAAAAATAAGTGGGTGGGGGAGAATATGAAACGTTTATATTTAGTAAATCCGTTTGATGAAAGACAAAAAGAGGCTATAGAATCATTTGAAAGAGAGTATGCTATTCATACCGAAACGTCTTCTTTTATTAGGAGAATTTGCGCTTCTAATACAGAAGAGGAATATCAATGGACCAAAAAGAATAAAAATGAAATAGAAGAAAGCCTATTCTTAGAAAAAGATTCAAAAGTACTAGATCTTTGCCATATTTATGGAGAAAAAGATATGAAGAGATGCCGTATTTCCTTTGCCTCAATTCCCCACACCAAAAAAAGAAAATTAATATCCCTAGCAGCTGATTATGCTATGACAACGCTTGGAATGGAAGAAGTATTTATTAATGTTTCTCCAAAAGATCAAGCTCTTATGGATGAGTTAACCCTTCAGGGATACGAAAACTTAGGAGAAGAAAGTGGTATAATACTATTTCTAAAGGAGAAAGAAGACGTATCAATCAAAGGACAAACATATGAAACAGTTCAAAAATAGAAATACAATTATACTTTTAGTAATAACAATCATAGTACTATACGTTGTATTAAAAAATGATTTTAACGATATACTAAAAGCTTTTCAAACAATCGATATAAAATATATAGGAATTGCTATTATATTTTATATTTTTTCGATTGGAATAAAAGGCTATGTGAATTATATTATCGTAAATGATAAAAAGAAAATAAGCATAAGAGAAGCTATAAAACATAATTGGATTGTGCAGCTTTTTAATGGCATCACCCCCTTCGCAACAGGGGGAGAACCAATGGAGGTATATATGTTAACGGAACATGATATACCAGTGGCAACCGCAACCAATTATACTATTCAAGCTTTTATTTATTATCAAACAGCATTAGTGTTATATGGCTTTTTAGCCGTAACTTATAATAATATTTTTCATATATTTCCCAAAGTGCAACTATTATCCAATCTGGTCTTATTAGGATTTTGTATAAATATTTTAGTTATTATCGTACTATTTATTATTTCCAATTCCAAAAAAGTATCCAATGTATTTGGTAAAGTCTTTGTAAAAATTTCCCAAAAACTAAAATTAAAAATAAAAGAGGAAAGCATTTATAAAAAAATAGAGGATTATCAAAATGCTATGGCAGAAACCAAAAAAAGAAAAGGGTTGATGCTTAGAGGAGTATTACTAAATGTCGTAAGTCTCTCTTGTCTATACTGTATTCCTATGTTTGTTTTATATAGTATGGGAGACTTTCAACGATTATCTTTACTAAATACATTAACTTCCTCTGCCTATGTTTATGTCATGGGAGCTTTCGTTCCCATACCAGGGGCCAGCGGAGGAATTGAGTATGGATTTACTCAGTTTTATGGAAACTTCATAGGAAAAACAAAAATAGCGGCTGTTTTGCTGCTATGGAGATTCATAACTTACTATTTAGGAATAATAGTTGGAACATTACTCTTTAACTTTGAAAAGAAGGTGGAAAAATGAGAATAGGAATATTTACGGAGACGTATACACCCTACATCAGTGGATTAGTAACCAGTGAAGTAATGTTAAAAAACGCTTTAGAAAAATTAGGCCATGAAGTATATGTGGTAACGGCTAATCTTGAAAGTTTTAAGTATGAGTACAATGAGGAAGAACGAATATTAAAAATACCAGGAATACCAACCGGTATATATGATTCTCGTCTAACAAGCATTTATCCAGTAAAAGCAGTAAATAAAATAAGAAGTTGGAAATTAGACGTTATTCATTCTCAAACAGAATTTGCGATTGGAACCTTTGCCAGGTTATTAGCAAAACAATATAACATACCATTAGTACACACATATCATACTTTATATGAAGACTATATTCATTATATTACGAAAGGTTATTTTAATCGATCTAGTAAAAAAATAGTCGAATATTTAACAAAATTCTATTGCGCCACAACTGCAACAGAATTAATTGTACCAACGAATAAAATATATAAGTTATTTAAAGAAAAATATAAATTTGAAAAAAATATTAATATTATTCCAACCGGAATAGAAGTAGAAAGATTTTTCAAAGAAAATGTAAACTTAAAAGAAGTAGAAAACCTTAGAAAACAATTACCGATTACAAAAAAAGATTTTATTTTACTTTTTGTTGGACGTCTAGCCGAAGAAAAAAATGTGGAATTTCTATTGGAATCCGAAAAAAAGATTCAACAGAAATATCCCAATATTAAATTATTAATAGTAGGAGATGGGCCCGACAAAGAAAAGTACGAAGAATATGCCAAAGAACTGGGAATTATTCATAATACAATCTTTACTGGTAAAGTTGCTTGGACAGATATGCCTTATTATTATCAATTAGCCGATGCCTTTGTAACTGCTTCAAAAACGGAAACACAAGGTTTAACCATTATAGAAGCAATGGCAGCTAATACAGTACCAGTTTGTATGAAAGATGAAGCCTTTGCTAGTATGGTAACAGAAGACTTAGATGGATTATTCTTTGAAACCAAAGAAGAATATGAAAATAAGATTTATTACTTATATGAAAATAAAGAAGCCCGAGGCAAATTAGATCGTCAAGCAAGAATTCAAGCAGAAACTTATAGTTCGAAGTATTATGCAGAAAGAGTATTAGAAGTATATATTCGTGCGATTCATGAAAAAAAGGAAGAAAATCGCTTTGGAATATTATCCAAATTAGTAAAAAGTATAAAGGAGAGATGGAAATGATTATTGCCTTAAATAACAAAAGTAATTTAGATAAGGAAGAATTTATACCATACATAAATTCTCTAAGAAAGGTTCCAACAGAAGATCAACTAATTGTGTGCCCAGGATTTTTAAACATCAGTAGTGTCCCAGAAGGATTTGATTTAGGAGCTCAAAATGTAAGCTGCGAAGGACCTGGTGCCTATACAGGAGAAGTATCTGCTTCTCAATTAAAATCCTATGGAGTAAGATATTGTATCGTAGGACATAGTGAAAGAAGAGACTATCAAAGAGAATCTTATGAAGAAATTCATAAAAAGATTCAAAGACTATTTGAAAGTGGAATAACACCAATTCTTTGTGTAGGAGAAACCAAAGAAGAACGAGAAAACAATCAAGTAAATGAAGTCTTAATGAAAGAATTATCAACAGCTATTAGTGAACTAAGTGAAGAAGAAAAAAGCAAAATGATCATTGCCTATGAACCAATATGGTCGATTGGTACCGGAATAATCCCAACCAATGAACAAATCATAGAAGTATTTCAATTTATAAAACTCCTTCTTCCTCATACAAAAGTCTTATATGGAGGAAGTGCTAACGAAGAAAACATTGAGTATTTAAGACAAATATCAGAAATTGACGGATATTTATTAGGGGGATTAAGTTTAAAACCCGAAAAATTAGAGATTTTCTTACAAAAATTACATTAGACAAATTAGACAAGTTCGACAAAACTTGTCCTTTTTTTTTCTTTAATTTTTAAATTATCTATTATATAATGAAAATGCGTGGTAAATGATTGAAAGGAGAGAAAATGGAGAAAACAAAATTATTAGTAATCGATGATAATAAAAATTTAGTCGATATGATGAGGGAATACTTTCAAAAAGTTCCCAATATTGATATAGTGTTAGATGCCAAAGATGGTAGTGAAGGAATTACATTAATTGATACGAAACAAGAGGAATTTGACATGGTATTATTAGACATAGTTATGCCAAAAAAAGATGGCTTGGCTGTGCTAGAGTATATGAACGAAAAACAAATCGATAAAAAAGTAATCGTATTAACTTCGTATAGTACGCAAGATATGATTCAAAAAGCAGCAATGTTAGGAGCTAGTTATTTTTTATTAAAACCCTTTGATTTAAAAGACTTAGAAAAAAAGATTATATCTCTGGCCAATCAAAGTATAAAGAATCAATCCCTAGATTTGTTCCACAATAATTTACAAATATCAATTACAAAAACACTTCATGAATTAGGTGTACCATCGCACATAAAAGGATATCAATATATTAGAGAAGGAATTACACTGGTGTATAAGAAACCAGATATTATTGGAGGAATTACGAAAGAATTATATCCAGAAATAGCCAAAAAATATGATTCAACCGTTTCAAGAGTAGAAAGAGCCATTCGCCATGCAATTGAAGTTAGTTGGAATCGAGGAAACTGGGAATTAATGGAAGAAATATTTGGCCATAGTGTGGATATTGATAAAGCAAAACCAACCAACTCGGAGTTTATTGTAACCATTGCAGATAAGCTGCGATTAGAATATACCAAACCATTAGTAACAAATTAGACCGTAAGGTCTTTTTTTGTGAATTGACAAAAAAATAAAAAAAAAGTATACTTAATTTATAAAATATGTAAGGGGAGCACAGTTTATGGAACGAAAAATAGATGAGTTTTTACAAAAATGGCAAAAAGACATTATTCGAAAGCCTTTAGTTTTATATGGAGCGAAGCAAATTGGAAAAACATTTTCCGTTTTAGATTTTGGTAAGAAAGAATATAAAAACATTGTATATTTTAATACAGATAATAATAAAACCATACTAGAATTATTTCAAAAAGAACGTTCCACCGAAAAAATTGTATTGAATCTATCTTTAATCTCTGGAGAAACCATTTTAAAAGAGGATACTTTAGTTGTTTTTGATAATGTGGTTTCAAATGATATAATAAAGGGCTTAAAAGTATTTGGAAGCGAACATAGCAAGTATCATATGATTGCGATTACATCCAAAAAAGAAAAACTATCAGAGTTTAAAGGAGAAGAACTTCAATTTAAAAATATGACATCCATGGATTTTGAAGAATATCTATGGGCTAGGGGAGAAAAAAGCTTATCAGAGTTAATAAAAGAATCCTTTACAAAGAAAAAAACTTGCGCATTTCATAAAGTAGCTTTAGATCTATTCCAAGAATACTTAGAAACAGGAGGGCTTCCAGAAGTTATATGGGCTAGTCTAGAGGGCAAATCTTTTTATGAATTAGATGCTATTAAGCAAAAAATAATTGAGATTTATAAAAAAGAAGTAGCCCTAAATCCGGTATTAATAGATATTCCAAGAGGCTTAGAAGTAATAGATTCCCTTCCAGAACAACTAAAAAAAGAAAACAAAAAATTCCAGTACGGTCTTATGGGTACTGGAAAAAGAGCCAAAGAATATGAAAGTTGTATCAATTACTTAGTAAACAATCAAATTGTTTATCGTAGCTACAAAATAACCAATGTAAAATCACCCCTAAGTAGCTGTAAAGAATTAGATAGTTTTAAATTATATTGTCCAGATGATGGATTATTATATACGGCTCTTCATTTAACAAAAAAAGAAGCATTATTAAATGAAGATATCAAAGAAGTATTATATGAAAATCATATTGCAAAGACATTAGTAGAAGGTGGGTATTCATTATACTACTATCAATCTGATGGAAAAGCAGAGGTAAATTTTGTGGTACAAAATAGAAATGGTCATATCATTCCAATGGAACTAACCACAAAAACCAATTCAAAAGCAAAATCATTATCTGTATTTATGAAAAAATACACGGTTCCCCAATCTTATCGGATAACAGAAAATAATTTTGCCATAAAAAAAGATGTAAGATACATTCCTATCTATGCGGTATTTTGCTTAAATGAAAACAAACTATAAAAACACTTCCAAAGAAGTGTTTTTATTGTGTCATTAATTCATCCATGTCAATTTCAAATAACAAACCAGGGTCAATATTTAGTGCTAAAGAAATTTTCCAAACAGTATCAACCGAAAAAGATTTTCTACCCTTTACAGACTCATTTCTACGAATAAACTCATGAGAAACACCTACTTTTTCTGCTAGTTCTGCTTGAGAAAGACCCGCTAATTTTCGATATTTCTTAATATTCTTGGAAATTTGTTCATAAATATTTATTTCATATTTATTCATAATATTCCTCCGAATCAATTTGATAGTATTATTATGAAATAAAAACAAAAAAATATATGTAAACCCCTAGTATACAATAAGAAAAAAGAATTAGGATTGCGAAAAAAAGGAACTTACATTATAATGAGAATAGAAGGAAAGGTCGAAAAAATGGAAGAAAAAGAAAAAAAGGTTAAGAAAAGTCAAAAAAACAATCTATTAATATTTATTTTAGTTGCTATTATTATTATTTTAAGTATTACGTTAGGAGTCGTTCTTCTTCATGAAAAAACAGAAAAAGCTTCATCAAAACAAACAACAGATAATACAGAAGTAACAAAACCAGAAAAACAAGATACGAAAGAAGAATCAAAAGAAAAAGAGAATACTTCGGAAAATGTTCCTCAATTACAACCAGAAGAAACAACAGAAAATTTAAGTTTAGACAATCCAATGGTAATAGAAGTAGCAAAACTAAATCCAAAAGCATTATGTGGACAAACCACCTTGGAACTAGAAAAAAGAAATCGTAGTATCCAAGAAATATCGGATATTGAAAAAATGAGAATGATTGTTTCTTATTATGCTTCTAAAACTCCATTTGAAGAAGAATTATATGTGGGAGAAGATAGTATTAAAAGATACTTTGCTGATATTTCATTCTTACAGCATTATGCAAATGGTGTGCCAAAAGGCGAAGATTTAGGATACACCTATTATGATGATGTGCGCTATGAAAATAACCAATTAGCCCTAATTCATAAATACGGATCTGGGTGTGAAGGACCATCTCAAGGAAATTTCTTAAGACTTTATTCCGCTAAAAAAGGGTCAAAAAGATTATATGTAAATTATGCAAAATACTATATAGAAGCAGACCACGATGGAAAAGATGAAGAGGGTAATTACTATTTCATATTTAAGTATTATAAAGATTCAACCAAAGAAGAATATTTAGGAGAAGGAAAAGAATATACTGATTTGGATCCTCAACTATTTAGTGGATATCAATTTGTCTTTAATATTGAAAATGGTTATTACCAATTAGAAGGTATTAATTATTTAGCTCATGTAACAGAGGGATAAAAAGCATTCTTGAAATGCTTTTTTATATAGTGGAAATATTCGAAAGAATGTTCTATAATGAAATTGAGGTGATTCTATGAAAGATCCAATTATATTTCATATTGATGTAAATAATGCGTTTCTTTCGTGGACAGCTGTATACCTACTTCAAAATGGATATACCAAAGACATTCGAACGATACCATCCATTATAGGAGGAGATGAAAAGACTAGAAGAGGAATCGTATTAGCCAAATCTCCGATAGCTAAGAAATACGGAGTTGTAACGGCAGAAACAATTTATTCGGCTAAAAAGAAATGCCCTAATTTAGAAATTTTTCCAGGAAATTATCGTTGGTATTATCAAAAATCGAAAGAATTAATGGAGTATTTAAAACAATATTCTCCTCAACAAGAGCAATTATCCATTGATGAGTGCTTTTTAGATATGAGTGGAATGGACTATATTTATAAGGATTTAATAGAATTAGCCTATAAAATAAAAGCCGAAATAAAAGAAAAATTTGGTTATACCGTAAATATTGGTATAGCCAATAATAAATTATGTGCCAAAATGGCATCAGACTTTGAAAAACCAGATAAGGTACACACTCTAATGAAAGATGAAATCGTAACAAAACTTTGGCCACTAGATGTAGGAGATCTATTTATGTGTGGAAAGAAAACCAAAGAGGAACTAAATAAAATGGGGATCTATACCATTGGAGATCTAGCCAGAGCTGATATCAAAAAATTAGAAAGAAAATTTAAGTCTCAAGCCAAATATTTACAAGAAGCTGCTAGAGGAATTGATGAGTCAAAAGTGGAAGAAAGAACCAGTAAAAATCAAAGTATCAGCGTAACAGAAACTCTTCCCTATAATTATACTGATTCCGAAAAATTAAAAGAAATCTTATTTCGCCAAACCGAAGAGGTATGCAGAGAATTGCGTCAAAAGAAACTATTTACCAAAACGATAGGTGTGATATTTAAAAATAGTAACTTCATAAGTTATTCTGCGCAGGTAACCTTAGAGAATCCGACGAATCATACAAAGGATATCATTAAGAAAGTATATGAAGTGTTGGAAGAAAACTATAAAGAAGATGAAATACGCCTAATAGGAGTACGTTTATCCAATTTAGTAAGCGAAAAAAAAGAACAAATCTCTTTATTTGAAGAGGATAATAACAAATCGAAGGAAGAGGAAGATTCTATCCAAGAAACGATTGATAATATCAATAATAAATTTGGAAAATCCATCCTAAAACCAGCTTCTCTTCAACTACTTGGAGAATCAAAATCGAAAAAAAATGAAATTTGGAAAGAAAAAAATTCTTCCAAAAAAAACCAAAAAAGTACAAAAACGGATGCCAATTGACATTCGTTTTTTGTTGCTATTATTAAAAAAAATAAAAAAATACTTGCAAAAATAAGGGGGTACTGATATAATTAAATACGTGTGACTGCTTAGATGTGCGAGGTTGTCGATACACCAGGACGAGTTGATAATTGGTTATCGGGTTATTTGCACGGAGCAAGTCTATACTAGATATAGGCGAAGGGAGGATTTGAAATGTCAACGGAAAAAATTCGTATCAGAATTAAAGCATATGATCACAGAATTTTGGATAACGCAGCAAAGAAAATAGTTGAAACTGTTAAAAGATCTGGTGGGGAAATCTCTGGTCCAGTACCACTACCAACAGAAATTGAAAAGTTCACAATTCTAAGAGCTGTTCACAAATATAAAGATTCTCGTGAACAATTCGAAATGCGTACACACAAAAGATTGATTGATATCAAAAATCCAAGCAAGGAAACTATTGATGCATTAGCTCACTTAGATTTACCAAGCGGAGTAGATATCGAAATTAAAACAAAATAATGGAGGAAAAAGTAAATGAAAGGAATCTTAGGTAAGAAAATCGGAATGACTCAAGTGTTTACGAAAGAAGGTAAACTAATTCCGGTTACTGTTATTGAAGTTGAGCCAAACGTTGTAACTCAAATCAAAACAGTAGAAAAAGATGGTTATGATGCTATTCAACTTGCTACTGACTCAATTAGAGAGAGTTTAAGTAACAAACCAGCAATGGGTCATACAAAGAAAGCTAACACAACACCTAAGCGCTTCTTAAAAGAAATAAGAGGAGTTAACGTTAATGACTACACATTAGGTCAAACAATTGGTGTAGACATTTTCGAAGCAGGGGAAATTGTTGATGTTACGGGAACTTCAAAAGGTAAAGGTTTCCAAGGTGTTATTAAACGCCACAATCAAAAAATCGGTCCTAAAGGACATGGTTCTCAATACCACAGAGGTGTTGGATCTTTAGGTACATTACTACCAATGCACGTACTTAAAGGAAAGAAAATGCCTGGACAAATGGGTAATGTTCAAAGAACCGTTCAAAATCTTGAAATTGTATCAATCGATACAGAAAATAGTGTAATTTTAGTTAAAGGTAATGTTCCTGGTCCAAAGAAATCATTAGTAATGATTCGTACTGCAGTTAAAAAACCTGATGCAAAGAAGGAAGCTGCTAACTTAATAAGTTATAAAGAAGCAGAACCTGAAGTTGCAGAAACAACATCAACTGAAGAAACAACAGAAGAATAAATCATCACGGCATATTAATTAAAAGAGTAAAGAAGTATTAAGTATAAAGTGATGAAAGGAGGAATTGTAGATGAAAAAAGTAGAACTTTTAAATCTAAAAGGTGAAAAAGTAAAGGACATTAATTTAAATGAAGAAATATTTGGAATTACACCAAACAATAAAGTCTTAAAAGATGCAATAGATTTAAGCTTAGCATCATTAAGACAAGGAACACATAAAACTAAAAATCGTTCAGAAGTTTCTGGTGGAGGAAGAAAACCATGGAGACAAAAAGGAACTGGACGTGCACGTCAAGGTTCAATTAGAGCTGTTCAATGGGTAGGTGGAGGAAGATATGGAACTCCAGTACCAAGAGATTACAGCA
>CAMNHK010000025.1 GCA_946539445.1 uncultured Caryophanales bacterium | reverse complement strand
TAAGATTCTACTCTATCAAATTGTAAATCTATAAAAATACTATCATTTTCAATTCTAGCGGGATTTTTTTCAAATACTTGATAATTTTCTTCTACTTCGATTGTATTCAATTTAATATCATCATTCGCAAATACTGAAATAGGTACCAATAAAATCAACAATATAAACAAATATTTTTTCATAATATACTCTCCTATTATAAATAAATTATAAAATAAAAAAGAAGAAAAGTAAAATTAAATTACTTTTCTTCTAATTTTGCTTTTAAAGATTTTCTAGTTTCTTCTCCACTTTTAGGTGCAAATAAAATTCCAAGTCCAGAACCAACTAAAACACCTGCTAAAAGTTTACCAATTCCACTTCTTCTATTACACGAACTTCATATTCTGTGCGCATACAGTCACCTCCTAAATAAAAAAACGCAAATACTTCCTCCTAAGGACGAAATATTCGCGGTACCACCTTAATTCATGTTCAACATGCACTCTTTCTCTTAACGCGAGAAAACGATTTTTCTCTCAGTTTGTAATTCATAATAAGATATCTCTTAGTTTTCACCAACCACTAAGTCTCTTAAAAAATTTCTTATTACTACTAGTAACTTTTCTCAGAAAACTAAAAATATTCTAGCATAAAAAAAAGGAAAAAATAATATTTCCCTTTATTTTTGTAAGACTTTAACACTTCGTCTTAAAGAATCAATTTCTTTAGAAACATTGATATAATTTTGAAGTTGAAGAGAATCAACTACTTCAGCAAAATCATCCCCAATATCTTTTCCACGAATTCCCATATCCGAAGGTTGATCAAAGTAAATATCTTCTTTTTTTAAATTTAACAATTCCCGAACCATAGATTCATAAGCAGGACTTCCGTAGCCATACGACCATTCATTTTGAACATTGCTAATTTCGATAAGTCGAAAACATAATCGTCGAAAAAATTCTACATCCACCAAAGATTTATACAAAGCCTGATAATTCATAGAATGCCCTTGTCTCTTAATTTCAAAAACAGACTCTATGACTTCATCATCTTCCACGGCAACCATAAAAGAATTTACATCAACACTATATCCATTTCTTTCCAAAGCCCTTATCAAACTAGTAATTATGACAGCTCGATTAAAAACTTGAGCTTTGGAATGTCCACAATTATAAGCAATTTGAGTATCAATTGTTAAAAATTTGGGGCGCTTATAAAGTCGACTAGCGCGATAGATTTCTGGACTACCAGTAGAATAAGCAACCGGATCAACACTCCCTCCAGCAACAGATTTAATAGGACGGTAGCGATGAGCCCTTCCTCCTCTTGCTTGGATCTGTTTTTGAACTTGCAAATATTCTTGATATCCAGGATCCATTTCTTTTGTTAAATCTTCTAAAGCATCATAATAAGGTTTTCCTGCAAAACGTCTTTCCCCATGAATACTTGACAGTTTTCCTTTAGGAAAAACAGTATAATTAACGTCTGGATTTTTCTTCAAAAAATCATAAAAATCTTGAATCCCACGAAAACGATAAGAATACACTTTATAATCATATCCCTGTAAGGGCACAACTTTAGGAGTCATAACGTTTTCTGGATATTTCAAATAATTATTAGGGAGTTCCATCCTAATCGACTCCTTTTTTACAAGCATAAACAAATTTCTTTGCTAATACTTTTCCATCAGCAGAGGCTAATTTTTTATTAAAAGCAACATCTTCACAACTATCATAATTAATACCATAAATATCAGCAATAGCATGTCCTAATGCCTTACGATATTCAGAATCTTTAATTTGAATAAAACGTTCCGCAAGAACTTG
This sequence comes from uncultured Caryophanales bacterium, assembly GCA_946539445.1. Classification (GTDB taxonomy): domain Bacteria; phylum Bacillota_I; class Bacilli_A; order RF39; family UBA660; genus UBA3789. The sequence continues at coordinate 20,003 of CAMNHK010000025.1, read as the reverse complement.
ATCAATGGATTTACTATTATGAGCAATATATTTCTTAATAGCAGCTGCATCTCTTGTAGTCGTAATTCCTTGAGCAGAATCCAATCCAATACCACGAGCATAGTCCATACATGCATTACGAAAATCGATAAAGAACTTATACCATTGTGGATAATCTTTTAAGATTCTTTCTTCTACACGATTATCGTAATCAATAAAAATTGGTGTCATTCTTTCTTGAATCGATTCATCCATTTTTCCACGAGAAGAAAAAGCTTCATTTTCCCCTTCTCCAGATGTATTACCAGCAGAAATCATGCGGAAATTAGGATGTACATCGACTTGAATATCGGTACCAAAAGTAATATCACAATGTTCATCCGGATTATCCATTTTATTTAATAACTCAGAATAAATATCATTCAATACTACTTGCGTATCAGGGTTACCATTATCCATCTCATCCAAGAATAATAAATTACCATACAATGCTGCAATAAAACTTGGAGTAATCTGATATCTTCCTTGTGGATCATTATAACCTAAAATAGAATAAGGTTCCGTAATTTTTCCAGCCTTAGTTAATTCCATACCAAGTAAACTAGCAATTTGTTTTGCCATATAACTCTTTCCAGTTCCAGAAGGTCCCCATAAATAAGGCCAATCTCCTTCCATGACATCAATGGCAATTTGAGGAATCTTTTTGTGAAATATCTCTCCATTTTTTTCTCTTTCTTCCAATCTTTTTAAGAATTCTTCTTTTCGTCTAGAAAATGGAATATTTTCATTCAAAAATGGATTGATATCAGAAGATATTTCACTTGGTAATACCATATGACGATAAGGAACCATAATACGCTTTTCATAGCCAGGAATGGTTACTTCTTCTTTTGCCACAACTTTTTCAGCCTTTAAAAGTTCTTCCTCTTTTCCCACTAATTCAATAATTTTTTCACGAACAACATTTTGTTCTTGCGCTTTTTGAAGCAACTCTCTTAATTGAGGTTCATTCGTAACATATGCTTGAAGACGCTTTACACTATCTTCGGTAGCTCTCTGAATTTCTAATAAATCTTTACTAGTAGCAGCAGAATATCCTTTAAATAGATTACGGAATTCTTGAACTTGACTTTGATAGGATTGAATAATTTGACGGAATGTTTCATCACTCTTATTTTTCAATGTTTCCTCTAAATCCAATAAATATTGATCTAGCTTTTCCATAAGGGCTTTTTTCTGATGATCAATCAATCGTTTTAAATGATCCATAGAAGCCTTTTCTTGACTTTGAATATCCTTCTTGCCATTTTCAATTAAAGAAGAAATTGCTTTTCTATCTTCCTCTAATTGACGAATAGAAATACCAAATTGATCAAAATAATCATCCATTTTTTGAAGTTTAGAATCAACAATAGCTAACTCTTTTGGACTAATACTATAAACACCAATTCTTTTTTTAGCCTCTTCCACTTGTTGGTTACTATAAGACTCATAATCTTCATCTAACACATCCAAAAATCCATCCAAATAAGACAATACATCTCTCTTCAAGATATCTTGGTTTAGACAATACTTACTAACACGCATGATATATTCTAAAATAACTTGGAAATGTTCAATATATATATCATCACTTCCAATAACATCCATTATTTCAAAATAATCTTCTTTATTATGAAATAATCCATACATTCCTTCATCATGAATATCTAAATATAAACAGCCATTATCTCCAACAAAATCTTCAATAAATCTTTCACGAATACGATCTACTCCCTCATCCGAATGATTCACTATCATATGATAAGAGTCAATAACATCTTGAAAATGCTCTTCAAAATCATCAACATCTAAAAAATTACTATTCAACAATTTTTCAAAAACTCTCATTAAAATATCAACATTTTCAAAATCATTTGGATATCCCTTACGAACTTTATTAGCATAATCCAACAAAACTCTCTTTTGATCTTCCTCCAAAGAAGACTCCCAAATAGAATTGATTAGATTACTCCATTTACGATTTTCTTCTTCTTGTCTTAATTCTTCTTCTGTTTTATTAAATAATCCCATGTTCACTCATCCTTTTTGCATATATTTTTGAATCTAATAAATCGGCTTTATCTTCCACTCCATCTTGTCGTCCTAAAAAACAAGAATGATCATCAAAATGATCCCAAGAAAGAGCATCACTAATACAATAAAAATGATTATTAGCTAATTTTTCTTGATAAAAACCAGTTTTTCCATCATCAGAAAACTTTGTTTCCATCAATCGGTAATCTCCATCCTTAATACCAATATTAGTTTTATAAAAGGTATCCAAAACCACTTTAACAAAATCCACTTCCGATGGTTGGTTTCTCTGATACTGTTTAGAAGAATATTCATTTTCAAAGTAGTTATCATTACTTCTCCAAATTGAATAAATATGTCTTTCTAGTAAAGAATCTTGATCTGTTAAAGAATTTTTCTTCTCAGAAACTCCTAAAAAACCATTCCAAGGAAGAAGATACCAATGTATAAATTCCTCTTTTGGTAAAATGTTACTAGGCAAATCTTCTACTTTAGTCAAATGTTCTTTTTCAAAACGAATCATTTTACCGTTCCATTCAATTTCTTCTTGTCGAAAAGGAATACCGCCTTCTAACATATAGTTGAAATAATCATAGTAATCATATTCTGGAATAGAAGAAAGCACTCGAATTCCATCCTTTACAAAAGAAAGATTCATTTGTAAAGGAATACAATTTGAGAATAGATTTCCAATCATAATTTCATAGTTCATGCCTTCTTGTTGAAAAGAAATAGGCAATAAAATAGGGGCTTGATGAATAGTGGTTTTTAAATAATAGTTTCCATTGATTCCATCTGATAATTGTATATCACCCATTTCAATTTGAAAATCTCTCATAACCTTTCGAAGGTGATATTCAACAACTGGAAAGAAAGCTTTAACACGGTCTTCTTCCAATAGCAAAGAATCCGAATAAGAATCGCTTCCTTCATATTTTTTTAAATAAGAAGGAGCCACTTCTAACTCTCCATTCAAAAGAATGGTTTTCGCTAAATCCGATATTTCAATAGAAACAGGTCCTAAAACACTTTCCCTCAAAACTCGATCTTTCTCTTCTAAATAAACCTCTCGCAAGCGCTTTACAAAAGAAGCAAAAAAAGGATCATTTACCGTTAAAAAAAGTTCTTTACCATTTCCATAAAAGACCAAAAATCCAGGAAGGACTCTCTCTTTCCCAGATGTATTTCCTAAATAAATATCTTGATAAAAAATACTCTTTAAATCTTTTAATTGTTCAATCTGCATTTCCAAATCAGATGCACGTTTCACTAACATAATAAAACTCCATTTACTAGTGATTTATTATAATGATTTTAGTATTATAATGCAAGAAAAAAATAGTCATTGACTATTTTTCTTCTAATTTCTTTAATGCATTTTTAGATGCTTTGATAACACTTTCTAAAACATCTTCAGCTGTTTTTTTAAGAACAGGAGTTCCTTTTTCTTTTGCAAGATCTACTAACTCCTCTGCCTTTTTCTTTAAATCATTGCCTTTTTGTTTTGCAATTTCTAACACTTTTTCTTTATCTAAATCAGCTATTTCCTCACGAATATCAGCAACTTTTTTATCAAATTCAGCCTTTACTTCATCAACATCAATATTCTTTACTTGATTGACAAATTCATCTAATTTTGCCTTCAATTCTTTTCGAGTTTCATCTCCACTCTTAGGAGCAAATAATACTCCAAGTCCTGCTCCAACTAAAACACCTGCTAAAAGTTTACCAATTCCACTTCTTCTATTACTCATAATATTTATCCTCCTCTTTTTTCTTAAATATTTTTGACATAGCATTGGTTATTGTAAATACAATAGAATCACTAATATTAGCAACTCCATCAGCCATTTTTCCTAAAGAAGTAAAAACATGATCGAAAGAACTTACTTTTGTTTCAACATTATCAGCAATTCTTTCCACGCGATTTAAAATATTAATTAGTTTAATACCAACAATAATCAAAACAATCAATAATGTGATTCCTGCGATATACAATAACATAGGTAATAATACATGTAATACGTCAACTTCCATATTTCTTCTCCTTTCTAATCGTTTTCTTGATACATAGAATCAATTAAATCAAATAAATTATCATTATCATCAATGGATTCTTTATCATTCTTTTCTTTTTCAGGAGACTTTTCCTCAACCTTAGATTCTTCTACTTCTTTTACCGTATCTTCGTCTAAAGCCTCCTCTACATCCGAATCATCGCTTTTTTCTTCTACGATTTCTTCTTTTTTAGCATCATGTAAAGACTCGCGTTTAGGAGTGCTCTTTTCTTTACTAGCATCTACATAATCTACATTATATTCTAACCCTAAATCTTGAAAATATTCCAAAGCATCTCCCATAGTGATTTCTTTTACTTCTGGTTTATCTTTATCATTCAAATCAACCATGACATTTTCTTCTGCTTTTTCTTCTTCAACTTCTACAACAGTCTCTTCTTCTACCGCTCTTCTCTCGCTTCGTCTAGTTTCCCCATAAGCTTTATTACGAATATCATCAACACTAACTCCATTTCGAGAATAACTAGAAGTAATACGAACTTCTCGTTTTTCACGAACATCTTCCTTACGATAGTTTTTATCTAAAATTCCATAGATTGGAGAGATAATAGGACTTGGACGGAATCCAGTCTTTTCTTCTCGCCTCTCATAAGCCCCATATTCATGAACAGGAACATTATAAGAGTGATCCATTCCATAAGGTTTACTTTCCTTAGGAGTTGCATAAGCCTTCTGATAATATTCAGAAGTTTTTTCAGGATATACTCTTTTTTCTTCCACTGGCTTTTCTTCTAATATCTCCTCTTCCGGTTCAATTACTTGAACAATTTGAGGTTCTTCCACTAAATACTCATCCTCATCCACTTTAAAATCATTATCATCCATATATTTAAAATCTTCACGAGGGCTTTGCTTAATAGTTTCATCTTTAGGTCGAATTTCAAAATCTTCATCTCTTAATTCTTCCTCATGTAATTCCTCAACTTTTTGTTCTTTTTTACCAGGCAAAACAATTTTTTTAGCAATAGGTTTTTCTTCTTTTACCTTTTTTTCTTTCTTATCCTTCTTGGGAGTATCTTCCACTTCAACATACTCAACTTCAAATAAGGCATTTTTAATTTTATCTATTAGGCCCATGAGTTCACCTCTCCCATATTAATAATCGATATCTATTTTTTCATCTTCGATATCCTTTTTATACTTTTCAGTTTCTTCTCTTTCCACAACATCCAAGAAGTTTTCTTTAGAAGAATCTGCTTTAAATAAGGTATAATTTTCTTCTTTATAATCTAAAATGTTCTCCCCAATCAAACTTTCTAAAACAGTATCATTAAATTGAAAAGAACGTAGAATACAACACATATTGGTAATAACATCCGTCAGATGATCTTCCGATACGTATGCTTCTAATTTTACATAGTGAAATACAAACTGAATAAAATACTTTCCTTCGATTTCCTCAATTTGCAGATAACCAGACTTATCATTATAATCTAACTTTTTAGAAAAATGAACATCACTTCTTGTTTCATAAGTATTTTCTTCTTCATGATAATAACTAATGGCATCTACAAACAAATAATAAACATCATTATTCGTATCTCTTAAAATAGCATTGTAATCTTCTTTATCAACAAAACGTATACCTTTTGGCAAATAATACTTATATCCTTCATAAAAGACATTATATAAATGTGGATTTTCTGATAACAACACTTTAATATTTTGACTTATATTTTCATCATCAAGTCGCTTAACAGCACATCCTGTTAGAAATAGGACCATAATGGAGAGTAAAACAATTACTTTTTTCATATTTCACCTACTCTTACTACATTATAACATTTTTTTCTTATTTTTAAAATCATTTTACAACGTTTTACTATATTGGACATTATCGTTTTTGGCACTTAATATAGTAAATAGGCATTCCCTTACTAGAAAATCTATCCTCATACTCCGTTGTAATAGGTGGTCTCCCGTTTTTATGATAATCAAATGATAATTCTAAGAAGATATATCCAGCTTCATCAAAAGAAAGCAAGGAATACAAAAATAAATCTAGATTATCCGTCCTCATTTCAATGGTTTTTTCTCCACGAAAAATAGAATTATATTTTTCTAAAAAAACTCTACTGGATAATCTTCTCAAATGATGTCGTTTTTTTGGCCAAGGATCCGAAAAATTTAGATAAATATGATCAATTTCGTGATCAAAAATATCTTGTATCGTTAAAGCATCCGCCCGAACCATACGCAGATTCGAAAGATTATCCGGAATCTTTTGTAATCCTTTCGCAATAACACTATCATATTTTTCAATTCCTATAAAATTAATATCTGGATATCGTAAAGCATTTTCAATAATAAATTGACCTTTTCCCATCCCAATTTCAATATAGATAGGATGATCATTATCAAATAAATCCTTCCACTTTCCTTTATAAGAAATTCCATCGCGAATTAAATAAGGAGACTGATTCATTATTTCTTCTTTGTTTTTAACATTACGTAATCTCATAAATTCACCTATCACTTATTTTATCACAGAAGCATAAAATAAAGAAGAAAGAAGTGATAAAATGAATAACTATGCATTCCCATTCCCACCGATTAATCCCAATCATTTTATGCTACCTCCAATAGAAGAAATACAGCAAATGAAAGAAAGAATTCATCAAATAGAAGAAAGACTAAATCAATTAGAAAAGAAAAAAGAAGACAAATATTTAAAAAAAGAAGATAACTACTACATGATTTAGAAGAAAAAGATGCCGATTTTCTTCAACTATGGTATACTAAAAAAGAGAAGAAAGTGAGGCATCTAAAATGCTAAGACTAAAAAATGTAGAAAAAGAAGAATTTGATAATTTTGTCAAAAATCATAAAGATAAATCCCACTTTTTGCAATCTCTTTCGTGGGGAGAGTTTTCAAAAATAAAAAAGAATATGACACCATATTATCTAGGACTAGTCAACGAAAATGACGAATTGCTAGCCACTACTTTATTATTAGAAAAAAAATTACCAATGAACTATTCTTATTTCTATGCCCCAAGAGGATTTGTAATCGATTACAAGAAAAAAGAATTAGTTCATACAATGACGAAAAAAGTTGTAGAATTTGCCAAAAGTAAAAAAGCAATTTTCGTAAAAATAGATCCAGATTTAATCAAGACATCCATAAATTATCAGGGAGAAGAAACACCAAATCCAGACTATGAGTATCTTTTTAAAACACTAAAAGAAGCTGGATTCAAGCACCAAGGATTTACCAAAAACTTTGAAACCATGCAACCAAGATATACATTTAGAATTGACCTAAATCAAAGCTTAGAAGAAATAGAAAACCATTTTTCAAAAACAACGAAGCAACGAATCGCCAAAAGCAAAAAATTAGATACCGAAGTAGTAATAGGAACAAAAGAAGATATTCATGAATTTTATCATCTAATGACACTAACAGAAAATAGAAAAGATTTTATTTCCTACAATGAAGACTACTATCAAACACTATATGAAATATTCAATGGTAATAAAAATAGTAAAGCAACTCTTTTTTTAGGAAAAGTTCATATTACCAAAACCGTAAAAGCGCTTGAAAAGAACTTAAAAGATATAAACAACCAAATATCAATCTTACCAATTGATAATTTAAGTAAGAGCGCCAAAGCAAAACTAGCAGAACTTACAAAACAAAAAGAAAATATTCAACAAGAAATTGAAAAATACCAACAATACAAAAAAGAATATGGTCCTGATTTAACCCTAAGTGCCCATATGATAATTGAATACGGAGATAAAGCATGGGTTTTATATGCCGGAAACCATAATATCCTATCCGAGACCTATGTAAACTATAATACGTATTATGAACATATAAAGTATTGTAAAGAAAAAGGTATTAAAATCTATGATCAATTTGGAACAATAGGAGATTTATCGGAAAGCAATCCAAGATTAGGATTACATGAATTTAAGAAAAAATTTGGTGGAGACTATATAGAATTTATAGGAGAATGGGATTATATTGTAAATCCAATTATGTACTTTGTATTTACAAAATTAGTTCCAATTTATAGAAAGATAATTCGTAACAGAAGTAAAAAGGAGTTAAAGCATGAAATTGATCAGTCTAAATAAAGAAGAATTTAAAAAATTTGCCGATAAACATCCACAAATCACCTTCCATCAAACAGAAGAATGGGCAAACCTAAAAAAGGTAAATGGATGGGAATCTTTTTATATAGGGCTTGAAGAAAAAGGAACAATAAAAGCCGGTGCATTATTACTGGCAAAAAAAGTTCCCATAATAAAGAAGAAAATGTTTTATTCTCCAAGAGGATTCTTAATAGATTATCAAGATAAAGAACTATTAAAAGAATTTACCATTCAATTAAAAGAATTTGTCAAAAAAGAAAACGGAATATTCGTAAAAATTGATCCATACGTAGAATACCAAGAACGAGATAATGATGGAAACATAGTAGAAAATGGGTATGAGAATAAAAAAGCCGTAGAAAATCTACAAGAACTAGGATATAAATTTTTTGGTTTTAATACAATGCAAGATACCCTTCAGCCAAGATGGATGCATGTCATAGAAATTAATGGTCGTACAGAAGAAGAAGTTCAAAAAGATATGGAATCCAAAACCAGACAAATTCTTCGTAAAAATGAAAAATCATGTATCACCACAAGAGAAATTAAAAGAGAAGAACTTCCACTATTTAAAAGTATTATGGAACACACGGGAGATCGTAGAGACTTTATTGATCGACCACTTTCTTATTATGAAGCAATGTGGGATAACTTATATCCAACCGGAATATTAAAAATATTAGTAGCAGAAATAGATTTTAATGAATTTCAAGAAAATACCAAAAAAGAGTTAGAAGAAACTAAAAAATCATTAAAAGATAGAACATATAAGCATGATAATAATTTACTAAAAATGAATGAAAAAAAATATGAATCATCTAATAAACAAGATCAAGATTCAATCGATCGATTAGAAAAACAATTAGAAAAAATTGAAAATTATAAAAAAGAGTTTGGAGAAAAGAAAACATTAGGAACGATATTATTCCTAGTATATGGAAATGAAGTTCTTTCCTTATTCGGTGGTACCGATGACAATCTAATGCAGTTCCAATCCGCTTATACAGTTCACTATGCCGGAATAAAATATGCTATAGAGCATGGATACAAACGCTACAACTTCTATGGAATTACAGGAGACTTTCGAACGGAAAATCCATTATATGGACTATATCTATTCAAAAAGAGTTTTGGAGGACATGTAGTAGAACTAATTGGAGAATATGATTTAGTTATTTCTAAATTCTGGTATACAACATACAACATAATGTTTAAACTATATCACACCATAAAAAAAATAAAGGCTTAGCCTTTATTTTTATTTGTTTAATTAAATAGAAGCTGTTTGACTTTGATCATACTCTTGCATAATACTTTGTGCCGTAGAACCACGAGTTTGACCAGCAGCATCCATATTAGCAGGGCGTTCAAATTGAACCGTCCATTGATAAGCAGCTTGATAAGCACCTTCTGGTGTATCAGGAACGTTCTTTAAAGTATTCGTAAGATCTCCATACTTTTGTAACTCATAAGACAAATAAGATAATTGTCCCTCTAAAGAAGTATAATCCAAATTATTTTGCTGACAATAATTCATCAATTGCTCATAACGACCAGCATGCCATTGGCAAATACCATAAGAGGTACCTCCATCTCCTAAAGCATCCGTTCTATAACCAGATTCATGTTTAATATTCGCAAGAATACCACATATAGCAGCATGATTATATCCTTGAGACGCTAAATAATTATATATTTGATCTTGATTGGTATTACCAGTTAAAGATACTTTGCTACCTCCAGCAACAGTAGATACTTTTCCATTACTCATACTTAAAACAGAAGCAGCCGCCTCATCTCCACTCTTATAAGTAGAGGCAGTCTCCATTAAATATTTTTCAATAGCAGAAAAATTATCAGACATAGAAACAATTTTACTATCTGCTTGAGCAAAAGCCGCTAGACAAGAATCACAAGCAGGTCCCATAAAAATAGAACCATCTCCTAGCTTTGCCTTACTACTAGCTAAATTACTCTTTCCAGTAGATAAACTGGTACCTAAAGCCTTCGCATCCGAAATGGCACTAGCAAAAATGCCATAATCTAAAAAAGTATATTCGTTCATAGAAACAACTCCTTTAAAATACTAAACTTGTACTAAAGTATTTTGACCTTGCAAACATTGATCAACCGTTTTCCCTTGAGGAGCAATATGGAAAACCATAGTGTGCCCAATACTAATATCTTTATAATTCCAAGTCTTAGTAGCAGTATTGTCATCATATGGATCATCTACAATATAAGTAGGTGGATTGGTACTATCATTGATTCCTAATACGGCAATATAGTGTCCACCATTATTAACCGCAACAATCATCTTTCCGCCATTACGTAAAAAAGTATCCATGGTACTTTGACTTAAACCAATATCATGTCTTTGATCTAAATTATAAGCTTGAGCCGCTTTAGCTACATAGCGACCACCAATATTATCGTCATATTTCATCATATTAGCTATGGTTGTTGGAGTAATAGAGTTATCATGAAACATATTAGCAAGACAAGCAGCCATAGAAGTAGGCCCACATCCACTAGAAGCAATATCTTTTCCCCAATTAGATTGCCAACGATGGAAATTTCCTTGTTGGTCATAATATCCTTTTTGACTATAATAAATAACATTTCCATTCGCAGTATTATAAATTAAAGGAGCAGCTTCTGTAGAAGCAAGTAAGGTAGCTTTAGCCGCATCATCTCCAGATTTATAAGCTTCAGCCGTTTGAACTAAAAAATTAGCAATCGTCGTAAAATTTGTATTAGAAGAATCTAATTTTGCATCAGCACTTGCAATAGCTTCTAAACAAGCCGTAGCAGCAGGTCCCATAAAAACCGCTTCATTGGAAATAACCGTTTTACTTTGTGCCAAAGAATCCTTTCCTACTGTAATTTTTTGACTTAATGTTTGAGCTGTACTGACAGCTTCACTAAAAATACCATAATCAGAAATTTTATACTCGTTCATAATATCACTCCCAAATAGTATTATCTATTATAATTTTACCATTATATAAGAAAGGAAACAAACAAAAAACACAAAGAATTAGTCTATTTACACAAAAAAAGTGGAAACTTCCACTTTTTTAGATACTAGAAACAACGTTACTAGCAGCAGCATCTGCCTCTTCATTAGCAGCTGTAACAGCATAAATATGAGTTTTCATAGCAACAACTTTGTCATAGAATACTTCATAATTCTTACGAATTTGTTCATATCTACTTCTGGCATCATCTGCACCAAGACTTTCCCAGTTATTACCATACAAATTATTCATAACAGAATCGATATCATTAAAAATTCCTAAAATATTATCTGCATTTGTTTTTACGCCATCTGCATAACTTCTAGCAGTACCATAATCTTTCTCTTCAAATTCATTCATGACTTATACCTCCTAAAATAAATGTGCTCCAGCGTTAGCATTATCTTCTTCTGTTCTATTTAAAATATTAGCAGCAGAAGTAATACCTTCACCTAGTTCATTTAATAATAATTGAAAAGCGTGTAAGTTTTGGGCTTGTTGTTCATAAGATTTGTTAAACTCGTTAGCAGATAAACCTCTCCAAATAGTCATTAAACCTTCAATATTATTTCTCAAACTAGATAATTCGTTTAAAAAATATTCTGCATTTGTAATGGTTTCCTTTCCATTCAAATTCATAGCTCCTGTATTAGCATGTAATCCAGACATATACAATCCTCCTATCTATAAATCTATTATATATCAGCTATTGTCAATTTTACAATCAAATATACATCATTTGACACTATATCGTCAAAGATGATAATTGTTCTTCTAATGACTGAATGCTTTTAGCAGATGACTTAATAAACTCTCCTAAAGCATTTACATAAGCAGCATTTGTATTAGCAAGCGAAACTTGCTCTGCATTGGTAGTAGTAAAAGATCCTTTAGCATTACCACTCCAAGTTGATAAATCATTATCAATATGAGAAGAATAATTACTAATTGCTGTACTCAATTCAGAAGCAGCTTGACAAACCTTTTCACCTGCTGCATATACTTGCTCAAAATCACAAACATATTTTGCCATATTATACAGACACTCCTTTCGATACACCTACAATCGTGAGTGGATTATTTTGATCAAATTTTTGATAATTACCAAAGTTTTCAGTCTTCTTTAATCCTTGCATCAATGTCTCAGATACTGGAGAAACTTGGAAAGTAGAAGCAGCATCTTTATTAATAATAAAGTTAATAGAGCTCTTATACTTATCGGATACAGTATTAACACCAACAACACATTCTACAACTTGACCATCATTTTTAGTAAAGCGAATAATATCTCCAACTTTTCCAACGGAAGGATCACAAGAAATAACATAACGATCTCCTAACATTCCATAACCATCTTGTGTATATTGGAAATTTGAGCTAGTAAATAATTTCTTAGCTTCATCCGTTAAATGATCTTGATCTGGATAAGCATATCCGACTTTATCAAGAGTTGTTTTGACTTCAGCAGTCTGTTCGGTTGGCTCTTCTTTCGGATTTTCCGTAATCGCAGGTGCAGCTATATAACCACCTCCGCCACCACTGTAACCAGAATTACCTCCAGAATAACCAGAATTTCCACCAGTATTTCCACCAGTATTGCCACCAGTATTGCCACCGGTATTTCCACCAGTATTACCTCCGGTATTCTTTCCATTTTGGTTAGAAGTAGATGGATCTTGGAATTTTAAACTATTCTGTAAATCCGTATGCGAACTAACAACATTATTCATTAAAGCAACCGTATTAGCAATTTTAACACGACATGCTTCAATATTAGCAGCAATAACGTTTTTTGCTCCATCAAAATTAAATCCATCCTCACAAGCTGTATCATATCCAGCTACAGAACTACTCAAATTAGACATTTGAGAAGCCAAAGATTCAAGATTACTCGCAGCCGATGTAACGGCTTCTGTTTCTATTGAAAATAAAGACATATAAACATCCTCCTTTATTATTTATCATTTTATACTTGAGAAATCATCCAATCAAACGTCTCTTCTGTATAAGTTCCTTTAATAACAGAATGATGGGAATAACCATCTTGTGAAACGAAAGTAGCATTACCACCCGCTTCATTTATCTTCTTAACATTTGATTTCATATTACTATAATTCCAACTATCACTTTCATCCGGTGTTGAAACAGCCAGAGTTGGTAAATTAACAAAATGCGTTGCATCTATGTTACCCGTTCCACTAACAGGAACAAAGGCAGAAAACATATCAGGATAAGCATCTGCCATAGCCCATGCGCCCATACCACCGCGGCTAGCACCAGTAAGAATGATTTTATTGGGATCACATTTATACTCTGTCGCAACATTTTGAATTAATTCCGATAAAGTATCCAAGCGCCCATCACTGGTCCAAGAAGTAACTTCTGTCATAGGTTGAATATAAATAAATGGAAAATCCTCGCCATATATTTTTGAAACACAACTTGCCATTTCGGAATGCTCTAAATGATCAAATTTGCCAACGGATCCATCTCCATGCAAATAAACAATCAGTGGCATTCCTTCGGTAGCATTATTTGGAACATAGGCATGATATTTCATCGAATTACCAGCACTGCTTGTAAATGTATTAGAATACGTTCCAGCATCCACTCCTAACGGAGTACCAGAATGAATAGAAATACTAGAAAGTCCACTAGAACCAGAAGCAGCTAGTGAAATAGCAGAAGCACTGGCAAGACAAGACTCAATTTGAGCTTTCAAACTATTGATTTGACTCGTATATTCAGAAATTTGAGCACTGTAGACGCTCATCCCATATTTATCATCCTCAGCAACAGCTTGATTATAAGCACTTTGAGCCGCCGCCAAATTACTTTTAGCAGTTACATATTGTGCATACAAATCGCAAGCAGATGCGAAAGAACTCATCTCTCCACTAATAGTAGATTGATATTCACTAACAAATTCCTCTGCTTTAGAAACAAGATTATCGTAAGAAGATCCTTTCCAATTAGAGGACAAACTAGTTATTTCAGAATTATAATTTGTGAGATTGGTTTTCAAGGAATTTAAATCTCCTGAAACAGTTCCCCCACTTACCATGGACTCACCACCTTTTATAAAGAAACAGTAGTGGCAGTAGTACTAGGTCCTATATAACGTAGGACGCCTTCCCAACTACCAGAATACTTACAAACACTTAATTCTCGGCCATTTCCATCACCATTGGAACCATCAAAATCTCCATGAGCTCCAACCATTTTTCCATCGCCAATATACATTTCTGTATGAACTTTTTGATTTAATAATACATCTCCCGGTTGTAAATCTTCTGCTTTTAAAGTTCCTGGAATCCATTCAAACAAGCCAGTAGATAAAAAAGCCCGTTTCATATTTCCAGTATAAGTAGCGCCAGCATCTTTCACACCGGTTCCAGCAGAATCCCAACACGTAATAACAAAAGATGAACAATCGTAATTTGGATTTCCCCAACGTGTTTTTTGAGAATATCCATGAGTATCATCCGCCGCCAACCCTAAAGCCGTATCAATTGCTTTTTGAACAGCAACTGGTGAACTAGCTGCCAAAGAGGTAGCCGTAATACCATTATAGCTTGCGGTGGTAGGAGCTGCAAAGGCAGGGCTGGAAGCCTCAGCTAAACTAGCTTCAATTTCCGCCTTTAAGCGTTCTAATTTAGAAGACAACTCTGCTATTTGAGCACTGTAAGAACTCATTAATCCAGTATTCTTTTCTGCTTCTGCTTGAGCATAAGCAGCTCTTGCCGATGCTAAAGCAGACTTTGTTTGAACATACTCCGCATAAGAAGCACAGGCCGAAGCAAACGCATTCATTTGCTTTTCAATGGCCGATTTATATTCACTAACAAATTGTTCAGACTGCGTTACTAAATTATTATAGGAATCTCCCTTCCAAACAGAAGATAGATCACTAATACTAGATTGGTAACTACTAAAAGAAGTTCTTAGAATACCTAAATCATTACTAACTGTTCCGCTACTAACCATGATACATCATCCTTTATTTAAACTTGAGTAGTTGTATTTCCTCCAGTATATCGCAATATTCCTTGCCACTCGCGTGCCAAATCAGTAACACTAATTTCGTTACCACTACTATCACCAGGTACGCCATCAGCATCCCCATGACGGGCACCAACCATTTTTCCATCACCCAAATACAATTCTGTATGAGAGTTTTCATTTAATAAAACATCCCCCGGTTGTAAATCTTCCACACTCGGATTTCCAGGAATCCATTCAAACAAACCAGTGGATAAGAAAGCTTTTCGCATATTTCCAGTATAACCAGCTCCTGCTTCTCGAACAGGAACACCAGCATTTTCCCAACAAGTAATAACCAAAGAAGAGCAATCATAATCGGGAGTTCCCCAACGTCTCCTTGCTTCTTGAGAATATCCATGACTATTATCATCTGCCATAGAAAGCGCATATTCAAGTGCTTTCCTTGGAGCTTCTGCCACAACTCCAGTAACCGAATAAGACAAAGTAGATGCTGTAATAGACTGACCAGTAGTACTAGAAGCTGCTAAAGATGGAGAAGATGCCCCTGCTAAAGCAGATTCAATTTGAGATTTCAAACTTTGTAACTTAGATTCATATTGAGATATCAAAGCTGCATATTGATTCATAGAACCATAGTCTTTTTCTGCTTCAGCCTGAGCATAAGCTGCTCTAGCGGATGCCAAAGCAGATTTCGTTTGTACATATTCAGCATATAAAGAACAGGCAGACGCAAAAGAAGTCATCTGCTTATCAATGGCCGCTTTATACTCACTGACAAATTCATTTGCTTTTGCTACCAAATTCTCATAAGAAGATCCCTTCCATTGACTAGATAAATCGCCAATAGAATTCTGATAGTTACTAATATTAGAATTAAAAGTAGATAAATCACTTGTAACTGTACCACTACTTACCATAGTCTCACCCTCTTATAATCTATAATAATTCTACCATTGAATGAAAAAGAAAACATCACTTTTTTCGAAAAAAACAAAACTTTACAATAATTTACTTTCTCAAAACAATTCCTTTGATTACTGAAAATACATCCTTTCCAAATACCCTTTTCGTTAAGCCAATGATTCGAGCATAAGAAAAATATACACCCATACCAATGATTCCATAGAATAGAATAATCCAGATATTTAGAATTCTAGATTCAGAATACATAGGGACAAGAACCGAAAGCCCAAACAAAATAATACTCATTAAAATAGCCCCCACCAAAATATCCATAAAATCTCGTAAGACTTTTTCAAGACGTATCTTACATTTGACTTTTAAAAAGATTAAACATAATACAAAAGATAATAAATAGCCTAAAATACTAGCCGTAATAACTCCATAGTAAGCAGGTAAATTCATCTTAAAAAAAGCCCTCGTTAAACTCATATTAAAAATAATTTTAACCAGCAAACCTGATAATAGACTAATAAAAACCCCTTTATATTCTTTTAAAACTTGTAAAGTACTAATCATAGAAGTAAATAAACTAATAAAGAACCCAACAAAAATGTAGTAACTTAATACACTAGGTCCATAAATACTTTTTCCATAAAAAAGCATCCAAATTGGTTTCGCTAGCAAACTAATTCCTAATGTTAAAGGAACAATAAAATACAATAAAATTGATAGAGATTGACAAATCTTTTTTTCTACTTGAGTCATATCATTTTTGACTAAGCTTTCCGTTAAACTAGGAATTAAGCTAACAATAACCCCAGTTGAAATAGCCAAAATAATCATATTAAACTTAGCAGACCAAGTAGATAACATAGAATAAATCGTTTCAGCATCTCCTACCGCATAACCAGCTATATGAACTAATCCTTTCACAACAGATACCATATCAACATAATTGTAAATAGATTTAAAGATATCAATCATAATAAAAGGAATAGCATAATAAAATAGTTTTTTTAAAATTACTTGATTCGAAATATAAGGTTCATTTACAGGTCTAGCTCTCTCATTAAAACGTCCTTGATTATTTACTTTTTTAACAAGTAAATAGGCATACGAGAAAAAAGCTCCTAAAGTAGCACCCGCTAAAGCAATAGAAACAGCTGTTGTCAAAGAAAAATGAAATACTTTTAAAGCAAAGAAACTACCAAAAATAATAATACAAATACGAACAAATTGTTCCACCACTTGGGAAATAGAGGGTGGACTCATAAATCGATGTCCTTCAAAATACCCACGGTAAATACTTAATAAAGGAACAATCAAGATAGCGGTTCCTATCGTACGAATCACAAGTGTAACATCCTCTACTGTATTTCCTCCCGTTACATCACCAAGAACAGCACGAGCTAACATAGGAGCAAAAATCAAAATAACAAGGAAACAAACAAAACCAAGAATCAAAGATAACTTTTTCCCTAACAAAAACACTCTTTTTTTAGCATTATAATAGCCCAATGTTTGATATTCGGATACTAACTTACTAATAGCTAATGGAATTCCAGCCGAAGCAATAGACATAAATACCGTATAAATCGTATAAGCATATCCATATAAAGCTCCCCCTTTTTCTCCAATAATAGAGTGAAACGGAACTACATACAAAATGCCCATAATTTTTGCTATGACAATTCCCAAGGTAGTAATAAAAGCACCTTTAACAAAAGAATTTTTTCGCATAGTAACATCTTTCTTCATAGAATCCTCCATTTTCATTATACCACAAAAAAATCTTCCATATGGAAGATTATGTCTTTTCTTTATAAACAATCATAGCAGAAAAACAATAGATTTGTTCTTCGCTAAATACACCAACAGCTACTTGATAATGAATATGAATTACATCAATAGAAGAGTTACTAATAAAAGAATTAATATCTTCTTCTAAATCTCCCTCATCTTCTTCATCAAATATTTTTACTTTCATAAGATCACCAAAAACAGTATACTAAGAAACCATGTCGAAAAAGAAAAAATAGCCGAAGCTATTTTTAATAATAATGAACTTGTTTTGAAAAAGTTTTATGTTCCTCTTTTTTAGGAACTAATTCTGCTAACTGATCATTTGTTGGAGATACACGAACAGGTCGAACTCCTGCTTTTTTCTGAGAAATCCAACTAATTAATTGTTGAGAGGAACTAATACGCATAAAACGAGCCAATCCCTCATAATCAAATTGTTCAATAGCCTTTTTATAATAATCCGTCATATCATCCGTAAATAATACAGGTGGAAGACCTAAATCCAATAAATGTTTATTCATAATTATTCGACCAGTACGACCATTTCCATCCGCAAATGGGTGAATTCGTTCAAATCGAATATGGAAAATAGCTTCTTTTTCGAACAATTTAAGAATACGTTCGTTTCGTTCTTTTAAAGAAATACCATGTTCACGATAATCTTTAATATCCAATCCAAAATCTTGACGATATTCAGCAAGTAATCTCTGCATTTCGATAGGAACTAAAGCCTTATCAGACACCTGAAAAGAAGCCCCTGTAATAACATTGTTAACATGTTTAAATCCTACTTCTTTCTCTGGATTGGAATCATTCACAATCGAATTAATCGTGATAATTTCAGGAACCCCAATATCCGAAAGAGAGCGTGCATAATCAAAAGCGTTTAAATGATCTTTTTTCATATTATAAGCTTTATCTACAATATTCTTTTTAGAAAAAGCCAAACGGAACAAACGACCAATCTCTCGATGAGTATCCCCTGGTAAAAAGTTACCTTTATCATCAAATTTTAAAACATATCGAGCATCTTCCAACATATATTTAAAATGCTCATGGAAAATTTCCGCTATTTCACGGTTCGTCCAATTAGGATTAAAATTAAAAGGCAATACACTATTTACACAACCATAATAAACAATAGAGCAACGAAGATAATTATCAATTTTACGTCTTTCTGGTCGACCTAACAAACGATAAAAATCATATACTTCTTGATTACGGATAGCATTTAATTCCGATTCACATTCATTAATATCATCAAAAGCTGCTTCAACAGATAAGCTAGTATGAGCAAAACTTTCTTTAAATTCTGTCATAAATGTATCAAAAAGTTCTCTAGAAAAAACTTGCCCATTAATAATAACAGATGGTTTTTCCATAACCACACCCCCATTTGATTGTGCTAATTATACCACAAAACCTTGATTTTGTCAAAAAAACCAATAACAAAACTTGTTATTGGCTATCAATAATTAATCAATTTTTTGAGAAATACTCTTTAGATATGCTTGATGATCCTCAATTATATACATTATTTCAAACGTTCCATTATTTCCTACACCATCAGGATATGTTACTGTAAAGGTACCTTCCATATAGTATTGATTTCCATCTTGATGAGTATTTGTTAAAGTATATTCAAAAGTTCCAGCACTAACTCCATAGTTATTACTCCAACATACTCCATCTTCTCCTGCGCTAGGATAAAACTTACAAGAATCAGGATCTGGTCCTCCAGAGGATGTTATATTATAATCTTCTTCAAAATTATAATTATCTCCATATACTTCTTCATACTTATTCTTATATGTTTCATAATCAACATAACTGACTTGTTGCGAAGGCTCAGTTGTTGTTTTCGCAACAGATCCTAAAAACATATTAATAAATTGCTTTCTTCGGGCAACATTTTCAAGAATATTTTCATTTTGATCAAGATAAGTCCACTTTAAAAATCTTATCATATCAGAAGACAACTCCGTAGGAAGATTATCTTCTATTTCAGGAACATTTTCTTTATCTTCTTTTTCTTTAT
>CAMNHK010000024.1 GCA_946539445.1 uncultured Caryophanales bacterium | reverse complement strand
TTACGATGATTTACTTTACACTTTTAAATTTAAATTCTATATAGAAAAATATTGCCTTCTATATGTATTTATATATAATTAAAGTAGAGTATATAAAGAGTAGGATGTGTAAAATATGAAAAAAATATTATTACCAATTCTGTTATTTGTTATGTTAATACCTCTTTCTGCTAATGCTGAAACATGTAATTCTAAAAATATTAAACTAGAATCGATTGAATTAAATATGATTAGTGGAAATGCAGAAG
The DNA here is from genome assembly GCA_946539445.1 of uncultured Caryophanales bacterium. Classification (GTDB taxonomy): domain Bacteria; phylum Bacillota_I; class Bacilli_A; order RF39; family UBA660; genus UBA3789. The sequence goes on along the minus strand of CAMNHK010000024.1, from coordinate 21,779 downwards.
AAGTGACAGAAGCTAGTATAAGTAGTAAAAAAATCAATCTAAATTTAAAATTTTATGATCCAGGTGATTCTGTAGAGTATAATCTAAAAGTTAGAAATTCATTCAATGAAGATTTTTATTTTAATGAAGAATCTCTAAAATTAAACACTGACTATCTAAATTATGAATTTATATATGATAATAACTCAAACATCGTAGAAGCAGGAAAAACCAAAACTATTAAATTAAGAGTAAAATATAATAATAAAGTACCTTCTGAAAAATTAGTTAATGATATTTTTAATGATACTAATACTATGCTAGTAAAACTATCAAATAAAACTGATTCAATAGTAAATCCTAAAACAGGTGTTCAATCATTTTTATTAATATTTGCAATTATAGTGACTGTAACTATTTATTCAAGATTAACAAATAAGAAATGTCCAAAATATATGATATTTTTAATTAGTACATTGATATTAATTCCAATAGGTGTTTATGCATTATGCAAAGTTAATATTGAATTAAATGCTAATATACAAATTGATGGAAAAGAAGCATATTTTTTAACTGGAACTGAAGTAAATACTATAATGAAAAACTTGGCTGGATCTGCAAATATAATTGCAATTAAATATTCAAAACTAGAACCAAATGATACTAACAAAGAAAATAAAAACATAGTTTCTTTATCTAATTCTCCATATCCGATATATATGTGGTTTGATAATGGAACAATCTATTGGTGGAGTGAGGATAAAACTCCATCTTTAAATAATAATGCAAGTTATATGTTTTCTAATCTATTTCAATTAAGAGAATTAGAAACAAATCATTTTGATTCAAGTCAAACAACAAATATGTCTAATTTATTTTATAATACAGGTCAAAGTGATGTAGGTATTACTTATTCATTTGATAATTTAAATACTTCTAACGTAACAGATATGAGTAATATGTTTTATAATTTTGCTTATTATAACGAGGAGCTTAATCTTAATTTAAATAATTGGGATACAAGTAAGGTAAGAAATATGAATAATATGTTTTCATATACTGGTTATCACTCTAAAAATGTTAATATAGATGTACATGAGTGGAATATTAATTCTATTGAAAATCTTGATAAAATATTTGATGGTGCTGGTTGGTATGCTGATAAATTTACATTAAATATTGAAGGATGGGATTTAAGAAATTATAAAAATGATTCTCCAACTACTTATGAAATTTTTGGTTTTGCTGGTTATCAATCAAAAGAATCTATAGTAAATTTAAATAATTTTAGAATTGGTAAAAGTAAGCCTAGCTTTCAAAATTTTTTAAAAAATTCCGGAGATATAAAAATGTATATGAATGATTGGAAATTTGATGGAACAACAAATATATCTAGTATGTTTTATAATACATTTTATCAATATGGAAATAATCAATCAAAAAGATATATAGAGGCTAAAAATTGGGATATTTCTCAGATTACATCAACATATAATCTATTTTATCAATTTTGTGGAGGAAGAAATGAAAGAACTTATATAGATTTAACTGGGTGGAAATTAAGTAAAGACACTCCAAATGCGAATCTATTCTATGACATAGCACTATATAGTAATGAATCATATATTGATTTATCTGATTGGGATTTAGGAGATACAACAAGTCTTCAATATATTTTCAAATATATAGCTGAAAATAATGAATCTGCAACTATCAATCTAACAGGATGGGATACATCCAATGTTACTGATATGTCCTATATGTTTTATAATGCTGCAATATTTACTCGTAATATTAATATAATTGGTATAGAAGATTTAAATACTAGTAAAGTAACTGACATGGGATATATGTTTAGAGAATTTGCTTTAAATGATAAAGTAAATTGGGATTTGAGTAAATGGGATGTTAGTAATGTTACTAATATGAATGAAATGTTTTATTCAATAGGTAGACAGAGAGGAGATAAATCATCAATATTAGATTTATCTAATTGGGACGTAAGTAATGTCACAGAAGCTTATAATATGTTTTCTAGTATGGTTAATTTAAGAAAAATTTATGCAACTACAGACTGGGATTTTATAAGTATAACTGATTCATCTGCTTTAAGTTATTTTTTCTACAATACCCCTCAAATAGTAGGCGGAAATGGTACAACATATCAAGGTGTTTATGATGCAAGCATGGCTAAAATAGATCGCGAAGGTGTTCCTGGATTCTTTACTCTTAAAAATTAATGTCTACATTACAAATATATTATTAGATAGATGAGAAGTTTTTCTCATCTTTTTCATTATAATTTAAAAGTAGCTCTATATTTATTATTATATTTTTACTACATTTTGAAATTTATTCCGTCTGGCATAAAAAAAAGACAATGGCTTTTAAAACAATGTCCTTAAATAACACATGTAATAAATTTTTCTTTTCAATCTCATTTGCAACACCCCTTTATGCAAATACTTTTTAAGATTAATTACACTTTATCAAATTATGTTATTTTGTCAACTGGTCTAAAAGTTTAACTATTTCATTTAATGAATATTTTTTTCTTCAGTAATAAACTGTTTATTACTTATTTCATTTATTCGATATTCAAGAATTGTTAGTTTAATTGGTTTAATAATAATGTTACTGAACAGGTAGAATAAACTTGGCATTTGTTCCATCAAGTACCTTTACAGCTCCGTTAATGACCTCGTAATCATTTTTTTGAGTAGGACGAGTATTTCTTTGTTTGGTTTAATTCGTTCCTCTAAAGTGAAATCTAGCATGAAAAAAGTCCTCCTTTCTCAAAGAAGAACTTTATTTTCTATATAAAAGAAAAATTACGATAACTAACGCTATCGTAATTTGTATTCACATGGGGCGTCGTGTGAGAATCGAACTCACGCATACTAGTGCCACAAACTAGCGTGTTAACCACTTCACCAACGGCGCCATTTCTAAAACACAAGTATATTTTACCAGTAAATTGTTCTTTTGACAAGCATTATTTTGTTTTCTTTCATTTTTTAGGCATTTAACTATACAGATATTTGACTAGAGAATACATTAAAAAAGAAAGGAGATAGTATGAATAATTATCTAAATTACCCCTATGAATGGTATCGAGAGGGAAGAGAGAATGATTCGTTTTTTCCACCAATGCAAGAAAATATGAATTTATATACTCCAAAACAAGGATTTGAACGTGGAAACTTATTTCAAAACTTATATAGCCAATACAAAAACTATCAACCACAATCCCTAAATCCCAAAACAGAACAAGAAAAAGCAATGCGAAATCTTCAAGCCCTTACCTTCGCCATGCATGATTTAAACTTGTATTTAGATCTTCATCCAGAAGATCAAAGTATGGTTATGCTTTTTAAAGATTATCAAAATCAACAAGAAAAACTCATAAGAGAATATGAAAGCCAATATGGACCATTAACCGTTAGTGGAAATTCTATGGAGAATGGTTTTTCCTGGGTAAATACACCATGGCCATGGGAGGTGGACAATGTTTAAGTATGTAAAAACTCTACAATATCCAATCAATATTCAAAAAAAAGATTTACGAATGGCAAAGTATTTAGTAACTCAATACGGAGGTTCCAATGGTGAGTTAGGAGCGGCTCTACGATACCTTAATCAAAGATTGACGATGCCCGATGACAAAGGAAAGGCGCTATTAAATGATATAGGAACAGAAGAATTGGGACATGTAGAAATGTTAGAGACAATGATTTATCAATTAATGAAAGATGCTACTCTAGAAGAAATAAAAGAAGCAGGATTAGATACGCATTATGCCGAACATGCCAAGGCTTTATTTCCAACCGATGCCAATGGAGTTCCCTTTACCGTTTCTTATTTTGCCACAACAGGAGACCCGATTGCCGATTTATCGGAGGATATGGCCGCAGAACAAAAGGCTAGGGCAGTCTATGAAAATTTAATTGATTTAACCGATGATCCAGACGTAATTGGACCATTACTATGGCTAAGACAAAGAGAAATCGTTCACTATAATCGTTTTAAAGAATTAATGGAAGAATATGAAAAGAAACAAAATAAAGGATGGAACAATCGTTCTTCAAAAAGTTCCATTCCTATGAATAATAGAACCGAAATAAGAACAAATTTCATTTATTAAAACAAATGACAACAAAAAAAGGTTGACAGGCAAATAAAAGTGGTGTATGATGAATTCAAGTCGAGTGAGTATGCATAAGGAAACGAGCTGCATAGAGAATTTATTCTTACACGTAAATACGGAGTCACTGCTATTGTTAGTAGTGCCCGTATTTTTTTTGCTCGACTTGTTTTCATAGATATGTGAGTATGCATAAGGAAACGAGCTGCATAGGGATTTAAGTCTTACACGTCAAGCACGGAGTCACATTTTGTAAAAGGAATGTTTTCGTGCTTTTTATTATGTTGAAAATTGATTATAATAGTTTTGATGATACTATCTATGAAAACAAAAATACGAAAGAAAGGAGTGATTAGTTTGGCAGTAATTACCGTAGAACATTTATCAAAAAACTTTAAAGTAAAGTTGAAAGAAAAAGGTCTAAAAGGAAGTATAAAATCAATCATTAAACCAAATTATAAAATCATCAAAGCTGTTAAGGACATATCATTCAATATTGAAAAAGGAGAAATGGTAGCATTCATAGGTCCAAATGGAGCAGGAAAGTCTACTTCCATCAAAATGATGACAGGTATTCTCTACCCAGATAAAGGAGAAATACGTATTTTAGGATTAGACCCTAAAACACAAAGAAAAAAATTGGCTTATGAAATTGGTTGCGTGTTTGGTCAAAAAGAACAATTATGGACTCATCTAACACCATACGATAACTTTAAATTCTTTGGTGCCATCTATGATCTTCCATCTTCTCATGTCGAGAAAAAAATTCAGGAGTTCATAGAATTATTTGAATTAGAAGACTTTATTAATACACCGGTTCGTAACTTAAGTTTAGGTCAAAGAATTCGTTGTGAAATTGTAGCTTCTTTAATTCATGAACCAAAAGTATTATTCCTAGATGAACCAACGATTGGATTAGATCCAGTGGTAAAGGAAAACATCCGTGTTTTGATTAAACGAATGAATAAAGAGTATAAAACAACGGTTGTGTTAACTTCTCATGATGTTTCTGATATTGAAAAATTATGTAAGAGAGTAATTATCGTTAATAAAGGACAAATCGTTCTAGATGATTCGATGGAAAACTTAAAATATCATTATTTGAATAAAAAAATCGTAGAAGCCAAAATGAAAGAAGCCGTAAATCTAGAAGATCAAGAAGGAATTACAATACTAAAAGACAAAGGATATAATTTAAAAATGGAAGTTGACATTAAAAAGAAAAGTATCGCCGACGCCATAAAATTATTGAATCCAGATAATATTGTAGATATTAATATTTCAAACATTCCTTTGGAGCAAATCATCAGTAGTATTTACAAAGATGGTGAGCAAGAATGAGAAAGTATTTTTACATTTTAAAATCAGAATTAATGTCAAATCTACAATATGCTTTTGATATCCTAGTAGGATTTATTAGCTACTGCATTTTAATATTTATATTTTTAAATCTATGGAAATATATTTATGCTGATCCAACAGAATTAATTAATGGATACAATATGAATCAAATGATATGGTATGTTATTATAACCGAAATCTTATGGATGAGTTTAGGTGGTAGAAAACTATGCAAAAAAATATGCAATGATGTTAAATCAGGAAACATCGCATATAATATCAATAAACCATATAATTATGTAGAATATGCCTTATTCAATCATATGGGATTAGTCATCATTCGTTTTATCTTAGTAGGATTATTAGGATTGATTTTAGGAATAGTTTTTCTTCACTCATTCCCATCTTTAACAATCTTAGAAATTTTAGGAGTATTGTTATCTTGCCTTTTAGCAACTATTATCAATATTATGTTAGTAACTTCCATTGGCTTAATATCATTCTTTATTGAAGATGCAAATCCATTTTTCTGGTTATACTCCAAAATGATTTTAGTAATTGGAACCATTTTTCCAATTGAATTTTTTCCAGCCGTTCTTCAACCAATTATAAAATTCAGTCCAATCTATGTTGTTAGTTATGGACCAGCAAAATTATTTGTAAATTTTACCATGACAAATTGGACTCAAATCATGATTGCTCAAGGAATCTATTTGGTAATATCTTTTTTAATATGTCATGGGATCTACTATAAGGGGGTGAAAAAACTAAATGTTAACGGAGGTTAAAAATCAATGGAAAGTTACGATGTTATCCATTAAATATGCCCTTCAAAGAGAAATGCTTAACAAAGTAACTTTCTTTTCCAACATTATTTTTATGATGTTAAACAATGCTTGCTTCATTGTACAATGGATTATTTTATATTCGTTAAAAAATGAAGTAGGAGGATACTCATTTAAACAAATCTTATTATTATGGGGAATAGCAGCTGGAACATTTGGAGTATCACATTTCTTTTTCAAAGAGTCTTATGAATTAAGTGAAACGATTAATACCGGAAAACTAGATGCATTTTTAATCCAACCGAAAAATGTATTATTGTCTTGCATTACGAGTAGCGTAGAAGTATCTTGCATTGGAGATATGATCTATGGTTGGATTATGTTGTTTATTTATGGGTTTACTCTAAAGAATGCTCTTCTATTTGCTTTCTTTTGTATTACAGGAGGATTTATTTTAACAAGTGTTGCGGTTATCTTTGCCTCCCTTAGTTTTTGGTTTGGTAGGGTAGAGATAGTAGCAAATACGATAAATAGTTTAATGACCAACTTTGCAACATATCCAGAAGGAATATTTAAAGGATTTGTCAAAATACTTTTTTATACTATTTTACCAATTGGTATTGTAAACTTTTTACCAATTCAACTTTTAAAAGATTTTAATTTTTCTACCTTTTTAATTATTATAGGAGTAACAATTCTATTTATAGCAGTTGCCTTCTTCTTATTCTATAAAGGATTAAAACGTTATAGTAGTAGTAACTTAATGAACGTTAGGGTGTAAAGATGAATCATTTTAATTCAGAAAAAAGTATGTTTTATTATCTTCCACTAATTGCGGAAGGTGAGAAATCCATTAGTTTTCAAACGGATTCTTATTGGATTGCAAAAAGTGATAAAGATTACCCGACCTGGATATGGACAAAAGATAATATAACCAAAGAAGAAGTAGAGGAATTAAAAGAGTTAATCAAAAAGTACTTTTTAACACCTGGAAAAAATAGTTTTAATAGTAAAAAAGAAATATGGGAAGAGTTATCCAAAGAGTATAGAATAGAAAGAGCAATGGAAATGGGATACCTAGAATGCCGTCAATTATCAAATATAGCAATAGGAGAAGGATTTATAGATCACCCAAATTATGGGGATAAAATCAAATTGGCCAAGTTTTGGCAAGATTTTAAAAAATTCATGAACCCTAAGAAAGAATATAATTTTACCGATTGCCTAAAAGAAGTAGAACAATGGTATGAAACAGATCGATTTTATGTTTGGAGAAACAAACAAGGAAAAGTCGTATCCATGGCTTGTTACGATCTTCAAGATAATATTGCAAAAATAAGTCATGTTTATACACCCGAAGAAGAAAGAAATAAGGGGTATTGTCAAAGCCTAATTTATGAATTGACAAAGCAATTACTAAAAAAGAATTACTTGCCTATGCTTTATACCGATTATGGATATCAACCATCCAATTATGCTTATCAAAAAGTAGGTTATAAGAATAAAGGTAATTTAATGAATTATACGATTCAAAAATAGAAATCCCTGCAGTTTTTGAAAGATAGAATTTACGATTCTATCTTTTTGTGATAAAATAAGTAACACGGAAGTGATAATATGCAATCAACAACACTAGATGTAATAGCAATTCAAAATAATCCAAAACAAATTAGAGAATGTCTAGAGAGTTTGAAAAAAAATCCCAATAATATTTTAGTAACAAATTGTGATAGTTGCCTAAAAATAGGGACGTATTCGATTCATAGAATGTTTAATGCAGCAATCTATTTAGAAGAGTCTAAGCAATTGTTCTTATTAAGAAAAACAGGAGAAATGAATTCAAAAACCTTTCAAGCTTTGATGGATAAAGAACAAATTCCATATCACAGCGTTTCTCTATTAGTACCATTTAATCAAACAGGAGAAGAAGATAACGAAAGAGAAATATGGTTTGTAAATCAAAAAGATGAATTACTATTAGCCATTGAAGATAGTAAACAAAAAGGAGAAGATACCTGTACCTATTTTCCAAAAGTGACATCGAAATTGAATCTTCGCCAAGAATTTGATAATGGAGACCGTGAAATATTTGACAGTTGTCTAACAAAAGGTGCCATTGTTTTTCCAGATAAAGTCATTTTGATTACAAAAGCTGAAGGAGAAAATGCACTATACCGCAAACCTGTTTTAAGAACACTAGAAGAAATGAATGTATGTGCCTGGGTAGATTGGTCAAGAGAATGGCTATATGGAGAAGAGCAAAAACAATATCAAAAAGAACAATTTTAGTTCTTTTTTTATGCTATAATGAAGAAGGTGATAGTATGAAATATAAAATAACGGTAAGAAATTTTTTCAAACACTTACACGTAGTGAACAAACACCGATGGAAAGTATTTTGTCTTTGCTGTAAAGTAGGAATTCCACTACAAGGCTTAAGGCATGATTTATCAAAATATAGTCCAGTGGAATTTTGGGAAGGAGTAAAATATTTTCAAGGAGAATACAGTCCTATTAATAATTGTAAAAAAGAGAATGGCTACAGTAATGCCTGGCTTCATCACAAAGGAAGAAATAAACATCACTATGAGTATTGGTATGATTATGCAGCACCAACCGTGACCCCTATCATCCCTTTTAAATATATGTTAGAAATGATTTGCGATAATCTGGCTGCTGGAATGACCTATCAAGGAAAGGACTGGACAAAAGAATATCAATTAACCTATTGGAATAAAGTAAAGGGAAAAGCAAAACTACATCCAGCCATGTACAATTTGTTAGAAAGAGTCTATCAAGAGATAAGTAAACAAGGCATAAAACCAGTTTTAAAAAGAAAATATTTGAAAGAATTATACGATGAATATACTACCAAGAAGTAGAAAACTTGCATTTTTGAACAAAATGTGGTATAATGTTGCACATGTCAGGAGATGAATTGATTATGAGTAGTCGGCTGAGAAAAGTCGAACATATTGAAGTATTTGATATGGAAGGAGAAATGGTAGCAGATCCATTCTCATATACCTATCAAAAAGCATATTATTATGGAAACAAAAAATTGAGCGAAAGCAAACACACAAGTGTTCCGAGAAAAGGAAAAATGGGTCCAACCCAATTAGAACAATTAAGAAAAATCGTTGATAAGATGTTAACAGGTGCTTTCTGTTGGACAGACAATGAAGAAAACTCTAATTGGTTAGATGTAACTGTTCGTGGAGGCTCAACTATTATATATAAAGGAAATGACAAAGAAAAATTCCTTCAAAAAGTAATGGGAGTGAAATAAAAGAGTGGAAAAGAATCCATTCTTTTTTATTGTCGAAATAGAATTAGCACTCTATATTGACAAGTGCTAAAAAAAGAGTATAATAATACTTGAAAGGGGATGAATAATATGTATGATTATCCACAAGAAGAAAAAGAAAATGTATTAGAGAAATATGGTCGTGATATTATTGAGGATGCCAAAAAAGGAAAAATAGATCCCGTAATTGGCCGTGATGAAGAAATCCGTAGTATAACGAGAGTATTATCTAGAAAAACCAAAAATAACCCAGTGCTAATAGGAGAACCAGGAGTTGGAAAAACCGCCATAGTAGAAGGACTTGCCTTACGTATTTTAAAAGGAGATGTACCAAGTTCTCTAAAAAATAAAACAATTTGGGAATTAGATATGGCAGCCCTTGTTGCCGGAGCAAAATATCGTGGAGAATTCGAAGAACGTTTAAAAAATGTATTAAATGAAATTAAAAAAAGTGATGGAGATATTATTCTTTTCATTGATGAAATACACATGATAGTAGGAACCGGTGCAGCCGAAGGAACTATGGATACTTCCAATATCTTAAAACCAATGTTAGCAAGAGGAGAAATTCATGTAATAGGAGCAACTACCTTAAATGAATATCGAAAGTATATTGAAAAAGATGGAGCCCTAGAAAGACGTTTTCAAAAAATTAAAGTATCAGAACCAACCGTGGAGGATACCATCACTATATTAAGAGGACTAAAAGATCGTTTTGAAATTCATCATGGAGTTTCCATTACCGATAAAGCTTTAATAGAAGCAGCAACGTTATCGAACCGTTACATAACAGATCGATACTTACCCGATAAAGCAATTGATTTAATTGATGAAGCTTGTGCAACGATTCGTGTCCAAATGGATTCCGTTCCATTTGAATTGGATAATTTAACACACCGTATTATGCGCCTAGAAATAGAAAGACAAGCCATCAAAAAAGAAAAAGATGAACTATCGGAAAAAAGACGCCATGATATTGACCGAGAATTAACATCAATGAAAGAAAAAGAACAAGAATTAACAGCAGCTTGGAACAAAGAAAAAAATCTAAACAATGATATAAAAGATAAAAAGAAAGAATTAGAAAAATTAAAATTCGAATTAGACCAAGCAGAAAATAAATATGATTTGGAAAGAGCTGCTATTCTTCGTCACGGAGAAATTCCAAGAGTAGAAAAAGAATTAGAAGAACTAAATAAAGTAGAGAAAAATAAACTCTTAAGCGACACTGTTACAGAAAATGATATTTGTAAAATCATCGCTAAATGGACCAATATTCCAGTAGCCAAATTATTATCTTCTGAAAAAGAAAAATTACTAAATCTAGAAAAAAATATGTCAAAAAGAGTTATGGGCCAAGAAGAAGCGTTAAAAGTAGTAAGTGATGCTATACTAAAATCTAGAAGTGGAATTAAAGACCCTAATCGACCAATTGCTTCTTTCATGTTCTTAGGACCAACGGGAGTAGGAAAAACAGAAATCGCTAGAACACTAGCCTATGAACTATTTGATGATGAAAGACATATGGTAAGAATTGATATGTCTGAATATATGGAAAAATTCAGTGTTTCACGTTTAATTGGATCGCCTCCAGGTTATGTAGGATACGAAGAAGGAGGACAACTAACAGAAGCGGTTCGTAGAAATCCATATAGTATAGTATTATTTGATGAAATAGAAAAAGCTCATCCAGAAGTATTAAATCTTCTATTACAAATACTAGATGATGGACGAGTAACAGATTCTAATGGAAGAACCGTTGACTTTAAAAATACAATTATTATTATGACTTCTAACTTAGGAAGTGAATATGTATTAGAAAACAATAAGAATTTAGTTATGCAAGAAGTAAGAGAACATTTCCGCCCAGAATTTATCAATCGTATCGATGAAATTGTTATCTTTAATCCATTATCCAAAGAAGCAATTAATAAAATTCTAGACAAAATAATTTCTGAAATTGAAACTCGTCTAAAAGATATTGATTTACATATTGAATTAACAGACAAGGCTCGAGAAGAGTTTATCAATCAAGGATATGATGTCACCTTTGGCGCAAGACCACTAAAGAGATTAGTCAGTCGTACACTAGAAGTAGACCTATCTAGAATGCTAATTGATGGAAGTATATCAGAGCATACAACCGTCATAGTGGATTATCAAAATGATCAATTCTGTATTAAGAAGAAAATCTAAGGATTTTCTTTTTTTATGCTATAATACTATGTGTGAGGAAGGAGGAGATTCTTTTGAAACTAATCATTGAAAACTTAAATAAAAACTATGGGGAAAAAGAAGTATTGAAAGATATAGACTTTACCTTTGAAGAAGGAAAAATCTATGGACTATTAGGACGAAATGGTGCCGGAAAAACAACTTTTTTTAATTCCATAAATGAAGATATTGTAGTGGATAGTGGTTCATTTTATTTAGAAACAGAATATGGAAAAAACAAATTACAAACCAAAGATATTGGTTATGTAGTCGCAACTCCCATTGTTCCAGAATTTTTAACGGGAAGAGAATTTTTACAATTCTTTTTAGATATAAATAAGGATAAAATAGGGGATTTAAAGGATATGGATTATTATTTTAATTTAGTTAAACTTTCCAAAGAAGATCAAAATATCCTTCTAAAAGAGTATTCTCATGGTATGAAAAATAAAATGCAAATATTAATTAATATTATTGCGAATCCCAAAGTAATTCTTTTAGATGAACCTTTAACTTCCTTAGATATCGTAGTACAAGAAGATATGAAAAAACTACTAAAAACGCTTAAGAAAGATCATATTATTATTTTTTCAACACATATCTTAGAGATTGCTATGGATTTATGTGATGAAATAGTAATATTAAGTAATAAAAAACTAGAACATATGGCTAAAGAAAATTTAAATACGAAAAAATACAAAGAAAGAATTATTAAAGAGTTGAGAGAAGAAGATGCTTAAATGTTTAAAACAATCCCTAGAAATAGATATTGCATATTCCGTTAATTCCTTCATCTATGTATTAAAAAAACTACCTATTTTGAAAGATTTGATAACAGATGATATTTACTCTAGTAAAAATCTAAAGAGTATCGTAGGATCCATTGGTATTGTACTATCGCTAGGAAGAGTCATTCTCTTAAAATTTGCTTATTTCTTTGCCATATTTTATTTATCATATAAATTATTTCCAAATACGATGATTAAGAGTTATTTTCATATATACTTTGTACTAACAATTATTGGTATTTTTATCAATAATAAATTATTAAATACTAGTAAGAAAAAATACTTTTCCATTTTATTATTTCAAATGGATGCAACAAAATTTTTTCGAGCTAATATTTTTTGGAATCAAATCACGAATTTAATTCTCAACAGTATTTGGATTCTCTTTTTTGGAAATATGATTAATTGTCCTATTTTTTACAGTATTGTATTAATTTTATTTACATCTTTTGCTCGATTAATAGGAGAGACTTTAAATATTATGTTTTATAAAAAATATCACTATATTTGGTACAGTAATACAAAATATTATTTTACGATTCTATTAATCTTATTAGGAGTTGCTAGTCTACCATATTGGAGTATTTATATATCCTTAAAAATGATTTCTATCATAACAGGAATTACTATGATATTAGGAAGTATTTCTCTAATATACTTATTAAAAGTGAAAGACTATAAGACAATGTATCAACATTTAAGTCAAATGACGAATGTAATGGATTCCAAAAATGATAAAGATTATTTAAAACAAGCAATGGTTGCTGTAACGGAAAAAGATAAGACCATTGACTCAAAAAAGATTCAAGGGAAAAAAGGCTATGATTTATTTAACACCATATTCTTTGAACGCCATAAAGAATTGTTACTAAGAAGTGCTAGAAAGTATAGTATGGTTTTACTAGGATTATATGGAGTTGCCACTTATTTAGTTTGTACCAATACAAAATACTATAGTGGAGTATCCGGATTATTAGAGTATCATCTGGGTTATTTTGTCATTCTTTTATACTTTATTAATCGGGGGGCTATCATTACTCAAGCCATGTTTTTTAATTGTGATCATGCTATGCTACAATATAATTTTTACCGAGAACCAGATACCATTATTGGACTATTTAAAAAAAGATTAATGACCGTCTCAAAAGTAAATTTATTACCAGCATCCGTGATAGGAGTAGGAAATGTAATACTATTAATAATCACAAATCATACCAATCCAGTTATATGGATGACAACACTATTATTCATACTATTGGGAAGTATTTTCTTTTCGGTTCATTACTTAGTAATCTATTATCTCCTTCAACCATTTAATAAAGATATGGAAGTAAAGAAAATGAGTTATTCTATTGCTACTTTATTCACATACATCTTAAGTTATTGGATGACAAAAATAACAATGAATTCTATTTATTTATCTATCCTAGGACTTTTGGGAGCCTCTCTTTATATTTGGTTAGGACTAGTACTTGTGTATAAGTATGCACCAAAAACATTCCGTCTAAATTAAAAAGAAGTTATAAAACTTCTTTTTTTATTTGTTCAAATACTTTTCCTATTTTCTCATGAATTACAAGATCACACTGAGAATCAAACGATGTCTCCTCTAGATTGATAAGTACAAGATGCTTTCCTCGGAAATAATGCAAAAATCCAGCCGCAGGATAAACATTTAAACTAGTTCCTCCAACAATCAATAAATCCGCCTTTAAAATAGCTTCTATACTGTGCGAAACAACCTCATCATCCAAGGACTCTTGATATAAAACAACATCTGGTTTTATGATACCTCCACAACTACATTTTGGAATACCTTTGGTGGCAAATACAGCATTTTCATCATAGAATTTACCACATTTCATACAGTAATTACGTTTGATAGAACCATGTAGTTCATATACTGTTTTACTCCCAGCATCTTGATGAAAACCATCAATATTTTGAGTGATAACACAATCTAGTTTATGTATCTTTTCCATTTCGCTTAAAACAATATGCGTGATATTTGGTTGAAATCCATTTGTATTTAACTTATCACGATAAAATTTATAAAAGTCTTCTGTTTTTTCCATAAAAAAATCATGAGATAAAATCTCTTCAGGAGGATAATCATATTTTTCAAAATACAAACCATCTTTACTACGAAAATCCTTTAAACCAGATTCCGTTGAAACACCAGCACCTCCAAAAAAAACAATATTCTTGCTTTCTTGAATCCATTTTATAAGAGTATCAACATCTTTCATATCATCACCACTATCATTATAAAACAAGTTTGAAAATTTGACAAAAAAATGGATATAGAGTAGAATTATTTTTAAGTTTGAGGTGAGGTTAATTGAGAAGAGGAAGATTAATTAGTTGCCTTACATTGTTAGTAGGAATCGTAATGATTTCGATTGGATATGTAATGCAAAAAGAAAACACTCCAACTCATTATCACAAAGAAAAAAGTGAACAAATTGATACCAAAAACATATCAGCAAGTGCTAATATGATTGTGATAGATCCAACAGAAGAGGAAGAAAAAGAAAAAGAAAAACTATCTTTAGTAGAAATAGAAATGGAAGTAGCACCAGCATCGATTGTGATTCCGCCAAGAATTGAAGTATATGAGGGAATGACATTAGAAGAAGTAGCTTGGCAGTTAGAAAAAACATTAAAGAATGATGTAGCAGGTCATGGAATGTTCATTGCTAGTAAGTGTATTGAATATGGGGTGGATCCTTTTATCGCAACCGCTATCATTATGCATGAGACAGGTTGTGAGCAAATGCAATGTAGTAGTCTAGCAAGAAACTGTTTCAACTTTGGTGGACAAAAAGGTTCTGGTTGCGGAGAATATCAAAGATATAATTCCATTGATGAAGGACTAGAAGGTATGATTCGTAATCTTTATCGAAACTATTATGCCTATGGACTTACAACCGTAGAACAAATTGGTCCTAAATATGCAGAAGGAGATACTTGGGTTAGTAAAATCAACTGGTATGTAAATAAAATTAAATACGCTTAGAAAAAGAGTGAAAAATCATTCTTTTTTTATTAGCAAAAGCATAGAATAAAGGGATAGAAATTTGACATTTTCCTTAAAAAATGGTATAATGTATATCGTAATTGATGGCACATTATTCTAGTCAATTACTTTATTAGGAAGACGAGCTTAAAAATTCGTTAAAGGGCACATCTGTGAAACCTCTGGTGTTTGCTTCTTACGCCCAGTTTGGGGTGGATGCTGGAGATGAAGATATTGGGCGACTCATAATGGCATATGAATCCCGACCCACTATCTGTGGAGACCGATTCTTGTAGTAAATCTATACGTATAACTACTGATGAATTTATTACGAAACCGGATAAAACCTGTAATGTGGCGAAAGCTATGTACAGCGTAGCCTGTCTTGAGTGAAAATATTGGGATAAATAATCTTTTCTATGAAAAGCGGCCACTTTCCATAGAAATTGCATTTTGAAATTATTTTTGCAAAAAAGAATTATTAATAAAGTGTTGGAGAGGAAATCTCCTAGGGTGTACTTCAATATAGGATTGCAGTGGGCACTAAGTGGTAATCAAGTCGTATGATTCGGTAACGACATATTGATTCTTGTAAAGGGGAACCGCAAATCTGGTAACGGATTTGTAAGAATCAGGGAAATCCTACTTGACCTAAGACTCAAAGTTAATTATATTGATCGCCAAACAATTTCAAAAGATTAAAGTAGTGAAGCTACTTTTTTTTTGATATAATAAAAGTATAAGAAAAGAGAATAATATGAAAAATGAAAATGAATTAAAAAATTTAGTAGAGCAAACTAAGAAAAAAGAAAAAATAAAAAAAGAAAAAGTAGACAAAAAATGGATTTTAATAATTGTTACAACTACTTTTATTATCTCCTTTTTACTTTCATTAGTAGCGAATATGGTAATACCCAATTTATCATTAGTATTTGGTATTATTTTAACTCTTATGTTTATTGCCGTAGGAGTCTTATTTGATATTGTAGGAGTGGCAGTAACGACGGCGGATGAAGCGGTATTTCATTCCATGAATTCCAGAAAAGTAAAAGGAGCAAAAACCGCTGTTCGTTTTAAAAAAAATGCAGATAAAGTCTCTAGTTTTTGCTGTGATGTTATAGGAGATATCTGTGGAGTTATTTCAGGAGCAGCTGGAACGGCCATTGCCATGATTCTAATAAACGATTATCATACTCACCCAATCATAACTGGCTTACTAATAACCGCTATTATTTCTTCCCTAACCATTGGGGGAAAAGCCATTGGAAAAAGTTTTGCCATAAATAAAAGCGATATTATTTTATATAGTTTTGCCAAATTTGTTTCTACCTTTTATCATCATTAATTTATTTACAACGAAATCGTGTTGTGATATAGTAATACTCACAAACGGAGGGAATATGGGATATAGATTAGATGGAAAAGAAGTAGACATTCCAGGAAAACGAATGGCCAAGATAGGAACTGGTAAAACAGGGGATGTTTACAAATATAAAAATAACGCTTTAAAAATCTTTAAAAAAGATATGAATCCTCCTATCGATTTAGAAACGGCACAATATTTAACCGAGATTTCTACGGAAAGAATCTTATTACCACGAAATTTATTATTTTATAATCAGGCATTTCGAGGATATACTTATAAATTAGTACCGAAACGTGGTTTTGGAAAGCGAATGATAGCCCTTCCAAAAGAAGAGTTTGTTCACAATGTAAAAATGGTAGAACAAGACGTAGAAACATTAAGTAATAAGCAAGTATTATTAAATGGAATTGAGCCAAGTAACTGTATCTTTAATGGAGAATGGTATATATCAGATCCTAGTCAATTTACCCGATTGGATATGGTTTCAACAAGAGAGTTAGAAATGTTAAATAAATATCAAATTCATATGCTTTTAACAACGATGATTTTATCAGAAGTCCGTAAGTTAAATTTAGGACCGAAAGTAGAAAAACAAATCCGAGAGTTGTTGGAATTAAAAGATGATACAGAAGATAGTAGTTCCTTTATGGATTCTTTGATTGGACAAAGCGAAAGCGTAAAACAATTCGTACATAAAATACGTTAGACAAGTTTCAAACTTGTCTTTTTTGTTTCTTTATAGTAAGATAGTTTTGCTTTGAGGTGATAAAATGATTCAAGTAAACAACGTGAGTTTAAAATTTGGGAAAAGAACATTATTTGAGGATGTTAATATTAAATTTACCAATGGAAATTGTTATGGATTAATAGGAGCCAATGGATCTGGAAAATCAACCTTTCTAAAATTATTAAGTGGAGAGTTAGAAACAACTTCAGGAGAGATTACCATTTCAAAAGGAGAAAGAGTTTCCATTTTAAAACAAGATCACTATCAGTTTGATGAAAAAAGAATCATTGATGTTGTGATTATGGGAAACACAAAACTTTATGAAATAATGGAAGAAAAAGATAGAATGTATGCTCAAACAGAATTCAGTGAAGAAGATGGTATGAAGCTAGCGAATCTAGAAGCTGAATTTATGGAATTAGATGGTTGGAATGCAGAACCGGATGCTGCTCAATTATTAAATAATTTAGGAGTAGGAGAGGAATATCATTATCTAACAATGAAGGAATTACCAGTAAAACTAAGAGTAAAAGTATTACTAGCACAAGCTTTATTTGGAAATCCAGATATTCTATTATTAGACGAACCAACTAACTCTCTAGACTTAGAAGCTATCCGTTGGCTAGAAGAATTCTTAATTAACTTTAATAATACAGTCATTATCGTATCGCATGATCGTCACTTTTTAAATAAAGTTTGCACCCATATTGTGGATATTGATTATTCGAAAATTACTTTATATGTAGGAAACTATGATTTCTGGTATGAATCTAGTATCTTGCTTCAAAAACAAATGCGTGAATCCAATAAAAAGAAAGAAGAAAAAATAAAAGAATTACAAGCTTTTATTGCTAGATTCTCTGCCAACGCATCCAAGTCCAAACAAGCAACTTCTAGAAAAAAGATGCTAGAAAAAATTCAATTAGATGAAATTATTCCTTCTAGCAGAAAATATCCTTTTATTGATTTTAAAATTGAAAAACCAGCTGGAAAAGAAATATTAAAAGTAGAAAACTTAACCAAAATAGTAGATGGTAAAAAAATATTAGATAAAGTATCATTTACGGTATTAAAAGGTGATAAGATTTGTTTTCTTGCCGGAGACGATATGGCAAAAACAACACTTTTCAACATATTAAGTGGAAAAGAAAAATACGATAAAGGAACGATAGAGTGGGGAAAAACCATTGTACCATCTTATTTACCACAAGATAATAATGAATACTTTCAAAGTGAGAAGAATATTATGGAATGGATTGGTACTTATTATGATATAAAAGATGAAACAGTTCTAAGAGGATTTCTAGGAAGAATGCTTTTTTCAGGAGAAGATGTCTTTAAAAAAGTAAATGTCTTATCCGGTGGAGAAAAAGCCCGCTGTATGCTTTCTAAAATGATGTTGGAGCAACCAAACTTCTTAATATTAGACGAACCAACGAACCATTTAGATTTGGAAAGTATAACCTCTTTAAACAAAGGTTTATGTAATTTTCAAGGAGAAATCTTATTTACTTCTCGTGATTATGAATTGAATTCAACTGTCACCAATCGTGTAATCGAAATAAAAAAAGATGGAACCATCGTAGACCGAACGATTCCATATGAAGAGTATTTAGAGAAAATGGAAAAATAATTTTCATTTTCTTTTTTTATGCTATAATAAAAAAAAGGAGAGAAACTATGAAAAAGAAAATCCTAACCATTATTGGAATAATCCTAGTATTAGGATTGCTTCTATTAAGCGCCCTTGTGGCACCTGGAGACGGAGAACTATCGAATGATCCAGAACGAATTATATCGAATGCAGAAAGTGAAAGCAAAGAAGCAAGCAAAAAAAATCAGAAAGAAATTATTAATATTACCGTTTCCAAGTATTTAGAATTATCAAAAGAAGCAAAAAATAATATATTTTTATTAGGAAAAGATGGCTGCCCTTATTGTACTGTGGCAATCCCAATTCTACAAAGAATTTCCAAAGATTATGATTTAGATATTTATTATTTAAATATTTCTACATTCACAGAAGAAGATACCGAAAACTTTCTAAATACCAATAGTTCCTTTCAAACAGTAGGAACACCTTTCTTATTTATTGTAAATGAAGAAGAAGTATTGGATTATGTTAATGGACTAACCGATACCGCTCATTATAAAAAATTCTTTAAAGAGAATGGCTTTATTGAATAGAAAGGAGGACAAAATGGGAGTTGTTTATAAAAAATTATTAAAATTTAAGAAAAAGTATCCAAGTACCATTGCCTGGAGATTGAAACTAAATGCGGAAGTAGTAGAAAAACACTTAAATCCTGGGGAAGAAGTATTCTATGTATTTGCAGCTCAAAAAAATGATAATCCGTTGAATATTATTGAAACAGCTGTAGTAGCCTTAACCAGTAAACGAATATTAATTGGTAGAAAAAGAGTTTTATTTGGTTACTTTTTAGATTCCATCACACCAGACATGTTTAATGATTTAAAAGTATCTGGTGGCCTAATCTGGGGAAAAGTCTACATTGATACTGTAAAAGAATTTGTAACGCTTTCAAACATTGGAAATGATGCTTTAACCGAAATTGAAACAGCTATATCAGATTATATGATAGAAGCAAAAAAGGAATATGCTAAGGAAAAAGAAGACTAGTTTTTAGTCTTTTTGTTTGCTATAATTTTATTGGTGATAATATGAAAAGAAAAGTATTTTTAATTCTATTATTTCTCATTGGAATATTACTAATTACAATAGTAGCTTCTCATATTTCAAAAAAAGAACATCACATTCATTATTCTTTAACGAATCATTTTCAAATAGAAGAGTATTATACCAAAGAAAAAGAAGATCATTATTACTTTGAAATAACAAATGATAAACAAAATTATCATTTCACCATTTCCGGTGACTTTTCCAAGCAAAAGAAGATTATCAAACAAATATTACTGGCAAAAGAGGGAACTTTAACCTGTATCTTGCCAATCTATCAAAGAGATTATGATGCATATTTATACTGCAATTTAGGAAAACAACAAGTATCGAATTCTTATTTACTACAAACCGATAATAATAATTTCAAAAAGATTTTAGAACAATTTGAGGATTATAAAATAAAACTTCCACAGGAAAGGAATCAAATAGAAACTTACAAAAAAGTAGATGTATATCCTTCTAACATAGGAGATGATGAAACCTATTTTTTATGGAATTATAAAGGATTAATAACCTTTCAAAAATCCAAAAAACAATTCATTCCATTTTTGGATTATGATTTATATGATAATGTGATGGCAACCACTCTCGATCATTATTACGTACTATTTGAAAATTCCTCTGTCAAAGGAATTGAAACAATATATTATTATGACTTCAAGAAGGAATCATTAAAACAGATGAAGCTAGATACCATATTATCAAAAGATTCTTATATAAATGGAGTTAATGATCATTTAATATATGTAACAGATAATAAAAAGAAAAGACAATATACCATTAACATAAAAAAGGAAGAAATAATAGAAATAGACAATGATCAAACGAATTATATTATATATCAAGAAGGAGAAAAGAAAGATTTATCCAAGAGTGATTTTTTCTTAAAAAAACAAGATTTTCAAGAAACCTCTATAGGAGAGGATGAGGCATTCTTTGCGAAAGATAGCATCTATTATTGGAGTCAGAATAAACTATATAAATCGTATATCAAATCAAAAGAAAATACTATTTTACTATTAGAACTAGAGAATATTAAAGATTGGAAAGTAATAGGGGATACCGTTTTATTACTACAAGATACAAAGTTATATAGTTATTCCGAAGAGTATGGATTAAGAGTGATTCTAGAGAGTAATGAATTAAAATATAATTATAAAAATATATATAACATAGGGAAGAAGGACTAATTCTTTCCTTTTTTTGTTCATAAAATAATAGAAAAAGATTGAAATCTCAAAATTTATTTGCTATAATCTTAATTACGAGATGGGGCTTTAGCCAAGTGGTAAGGCGTGGGTCTGCAACACCCTGATCACCGGTTCAAATCCGGTAGGCCCCTCCATTTTTTTTTGCGAACGTGGTTCAATGGTTAGAATACGGCCTTGCCAAGGCTGTGATGGGGGTT